>JBDTZL010000396.1:0-7129 GCA_040005125.1 Ginsengibacter sp. | reverse complement strand
AATTATTTTCTGATAAGAAAAAAAATATCCTTAGCATTTATTTTACTGCCGGCTTCCCCCGGCTAAATGATACTGGTGAAATTCTTGGAGCATTACAAAAGCATGGAGCAGACCTTGTTGAGATTGGAATGCCTTACAGCGATCCTTTGGCAGATGGCCCTGTTATCCAGCATAGCAATATGGTCGCTATACAGAATGGTATTACTATGCAATTACTTTTTGACCAATTAAAGGGCTGCGGAAATAACCTTCATCTCCCGCTTATTTTAATGGGGTATTTAAACCCGGTAATTCAATATGGCATTGAAAAATTTTGCGTGGATGCGCGTAATGCAGGTATTGATGGAATAATATTACCCGATCTTCCCCTCCATGAATATGAAACTGAGTATAAAGTTGTTTTTCAAAGATACAATCTGCATTTTATTTTTTTAATAACCCCTGAAACCAGCGAAGACCGCATCAGGAAAATAGATGAAGCAGGGAATGGGCTTATTTATGCAGTTTCATCATCTTCAATTACAGGTACTGAAAAAAACCTGGCAGCACAGGAAACTTATTTTCAACGACTTAAAAAAATGAATCTCAAAAACAATATCCTGGTTGGGTTTGGGATAAGGGATCATAAAACCTTTTCACAGGCGTGCAAACATGCGGCTGGAGCAATAATCGGGACTGCATATATCAAAGCAATCGAAAATTCCGTTAATATTGATGTTGACACTCAAAAATTCCTTAACTCAATTTTACAGGCCCCCGGCAATTTTATAAACCCGGGATTGCTTAAAAAAAATTAAATTTGCTGTCAATGAAAAAATTATGAAGAACATTTTTATTCTCCTTTTTGTATTTCCTTTTTTTGGCTTTTCACAAACAAAAAAAACAACTGAGGCCCGTACTGAAGGCGGTTTTGTAATTTCCGGTAATGTTACAGGTTTCGCCGACGGCACTGCCGTTTCATTTCTAAATGAGCAAACCAATCTTCCGGAAAAGCAAACCAGTATTGAAAAAGGCAAGTTTGTTATCAACGGGAAAATGAATGAGCCGGGATTTAAAGGATTGATATTTGGCGATCAGCCACCGGTAGTACCATTATTTTTGGATAACAGTAATGTTAAAATATCAGGGGATAAAAATGCAATTGATAAACTTTTAATAACAGGTTCACCCTCTCACACCCTATTTGCCGAATATACGGACGCGCTGAAGCCCTATGAGAAAATATTCCTGCCGGATGCTGTATTTGATGCCAATGCAGTTAGTAGTGTTGAAAAAATTAGTGAGGAATTTGTAAAAAAACATCCGGGATCTTACATAGCTCCGCTGGCAATAATCCGTATGTT
Organism: Ginsengibacter sp.; assembly: GCA_040005125.1. GTDB lineage: Bacteria > Bacteroidota > Bacteroidia > Chitinophagales > Chitinophagaceae > Ginsengibacter. The sequence continues at coordinate 5,786 of JBDTZL010000396.1, read as the reverse complement.
CCAGGCAGACCAGGATGGAGCCAAAGCAGAGAAATTGTATACGCTCATACCCGCTTCCGTACAATCAAGCGGGCTTGGTCAATACGTTAATCAGCAAATACAGGAATCAAAAATAAATCCAATTGGCTCTGTTATCAAAGACTTTTCCCAAAAAGATACTTCAGGCAATCTTGTTAAGGTTTCTTCTTTCAGGGGTAAATATGTCTTACTTGATTTTTGGGCAAGCTGGTGCAGACCGTGCCGCATGGAAAATCCAAATGTGGTGGCTGCTTACAATAAATTTCATGACAAAAACTTTACTATTCTTAGTGTATCCCTTGACCAGGCCAAACCTGCATGGCTGGACGCAATAAAAATGGATGGCCTTATATGGAGCCATGTAAGTGATCTTAAAGGCTGGAACAACGAAGTGGCCGGGCTCTTTCAAATACGTAGCATACCACAAAATCTCTTAATTGATCCCGATGGAAAAATCATTGCAAAAAATTTGCGGGGTACTGTTCTGGAAAATAAATTGGCGGAATTGCTGAAATAAATCCTGATTAGCTAATTAGCCAATTAGCCAATTGAGGCAGATCATAATTATACTAACACATCATAATAATAGCAAATCAGGCAATCAGATAATTTGCCAGGTGGGGCAGATCAGCATAGGGACTACATTAGCTAATTGACTAATCAGCACATTAGCTAATTAATTTAATTGTCTCTTATACAATTGAACCGCATTCTCTAATCCAAAATACAATGCATCAACAATTAAAGCGTGGCCAATGGATACTTCGAGAAGGCCGGGAATATTTTGTGAAAAATATTTAAGATTGTTCAGATCAAGATCATGGCCGGCATTGATACCAATACCCAGTTCATTCGCTTTTTTTGCAGCAGTTACATATGCACCAATTGCATCTTGCCTGTCGCCCATCGCATATTGCCTGGCATAGCTTTCTGTGTACAATTCAATCCTGTCTGTGCCGGTTTCCAGGGCTGCAATAACCATTTCCACGTCAGGGTCAACGAATATGGAAACCCGGGTTCCTGCTTTTTGAAAAACGGAAATTATTTCAATTAAGTACTCTTTATTTTTTTTTGTATCCCACCCATGATCCGATGTGAGCTGGCCTTCAGCATCGGGAACAAGCGTTACCTGTTCGGGTTTATTGGCAAGAACGAGGTCGACAAACTTTTGCTCCTTCGGGTTGCCTTCAATATTAAACTCGGTTGTTATATTTTTTTTTAACTCATATACATCTGCATAACGGATGTGTCTTTCGTCGGGACGGGGATGAACCGTTATTCCCTCTGCTCCAAAATTCTGAATGTCAATTGCTGCCTGCACAACGTCAGGATTGTTGCCACCACGGGAATTGCGGAGTGTGGCAATTTTATTTATATTAACTGAAAGTCTGGTCATAATAGTTTTGTGATTTTGTTCCCCATAAATCGGAGAACAATTTTAAATTTATAATTGAATACTAAGTTATGCATGAATTTTGAGGTTGATTTATAAACTGGTGGAACTATTCAACTATTTAACTATTTCTCATCTTATGATTCACTTTAAAACTGTCATAAAAAAATTTGATGAACAGGGAGAAAAAACGGGCTGGTCTTATATTGAGGTTCCTGAAGAAGTAGCCTCAAAAATAAAACCGGGTTATAAAAAATCATTCAGGATAAAAGGGCGGCTCGATAATTATCGTTTGGAAAAGACAAGCTTATTGCCAATGGGTGGCGGGAACTTTATTATCCCGGTAAATGCCACGATCCGTAAAGCTTTGGGAAAAAGAAAAGGAGCGGTTGTCAATGCAAGCCTTGAAGCTGATGAGCGTGAGGTTGAAATAAACAAAACATTTTTAGTATGTCTTGCAGATGAACCCGGAGCATTGGAATTTTTTAATTCCCTTCCGGGCAGTCATAGGAACTATTTTAGTAAATGGATTGAAAGCGCAAAGACGGAAGAAACCAAAGCCAATCGTATAGCGCGTGCTGTTACTGCGTTATCACGAAAACTGGGCTATCCTGAAATGATGAGAATGGGAAAAGTAGAAAGGTTGAGATAAACACATAGTTCCTTTTATAATGTATTGTATATTTCTAAAATAAAACCTATATTGGTAATTGCTATTACTATTTTTCTCGCCTGTTTACTTCGTTCCCTCTTTATTGATTTTAAAAAATAAACTCAGCATGAAAAAATTTTCATTTCTCGTATTGGTATCTGTAATCGCATTTTCCTGTAGCGAAACAAAAAAGGAAATGCCGAAAAATACTGATCTGCCATCGGACAATTTATTGGGTAAAGTAGAACAAACAACAGAAATAACTTATAAAACAGACAGTACCGGGAAAGCCGGTGAGCAGGACTCCTGCTGTGTTATAGCGTTGAAGTATGATGAGAAGGGCTATGCTTCAGTATCTAATTCTAATAATAAAGCAGGTACTGATAATGAGGAAAATGTTTATTCACATAATGACAGCGGATCTTTTACAGGTCAAAAAACTACTAAAAATGGCAAGCCGCTTTCAAGTCTTACAGTGCAGCTTGATAATGGGAAGCCCCTGGCAAAGGAGTTTGATTCTGCAAATAAAATGACTTTTTATTATACTGATATTATTTTGAATGAGTCCGAGCGCCTAATGGGCTTTAAGCAATATAAGCCTGATAGTACATTGAAAATGAGCCTGTCAAACACTTATGACAAACAATTTTTAACAGGAACGATTGTAAAAGATAGTGTAGGAAAGGAAACATATTCATCCGATTTAAAGCGTGATGATAAAAATAATATTATAGAAAATTTAGAAAAAACGGTAACAAAAGACTCAACAACAAATAAAACCACCAAATATCGTTACGACAGTTCTGATGATAAAGGCAACTGGACCCAAAGAACCGAGATGAATGAAAAAGGTAAACCGGTAAAAATTACAAAAAGAGCTATTACTTATTATAAAGAATAGTTTTTCGTTATGAACTTTTTTGGAAGCATGATAAATGTATCAGTATCATTTATCATGCTTTTGTATTTTTATGTTTTAATTGATACAACCAGGAAATTTCATTTCATTATTAAATTTCATTTTATTTAATGCCACAATCTGTTTTGGAAAGAAGGCTTAGCCTTGCCCAGGCCACAGCCATAAATATGACAGACATGGTGGGTATCGGCCCTTTCATTACGATGCCCATGGTGATAGGTATGATGAATGGGCCATATTTTCTATATGCATGGATCGCAGGCGCTTTTCTTTCAATTGTAGATGCTATGATATGGAGCGAACTGGGTGCAGCATTCCCAAAAGCGGGAGGATCTTATAATTTTTTAAAAGAAGCTTACGGGAAAAACAGCGCCGGTAAAATGATGGGTTTTTTATTTGTGTGGCAAACTATGATACAGGCTCCACTGGTAATTGCTTCGGCTGCCATCGGATTTGCACAATATTTCTCATACCTGGTGCCTCTTACATCTTTTACAGAAAAAATTGTTAGCGGTGCCGTGGTAGTTTTAATAATAATTTTATTGTATCGTAAAATCGAAGCTATCGGGAAGATAAGTGTGTTTCTTTGGAGCGGTGTTATTATTACCATGTTCTGGATTATAGGCGGGGGGATCGCCCATGGTAATTTTTTAGCACCAATAAAAAATATAAATTCAGGTCTCACCGTTGACTATGCATTTGTAACCGCCATCGGGTATGCAAGTGTGAAATCGGTTTATAGTTATTTGGGTTATTATAATGTATGCCATTTGGGAGGCGAGATAAAAAACCCATCTAAAAATATACCACGCAGTATGTTTATATCTATTGCGGGAATTGCTGTGTTGTATTTGTTTATGAATGTAAGTGTCGTGAGTGTAATTCCATGGGATCATGCTAAAAACAGCAAATATCTTGTGAGTGAGTTTATACAAATACTTGCCGGCAACACCGCAGCGAAAGTTGCAACCTGCTTAATATTGTGGGTAGCTTTCGCATCAGTTTTTTCCGGAACACTTGGCTACAGCCGTGTTCCTTATGCCGCGGCGGCCGATGGAGAATTTTTCAAAATTTTTAGCAGGCTGCATCCCACAAAAAATTTCCCTTATGTTTCGCTGCTTTTCCTGGGTAGCGTTGCATTCATTTTCAGCATGCTTTTTAAACTACATGATGTTATTAGTGCAATATTGGCTATGCGGATAATAATACAATTTATAGGACAGGCAATTGGTTTATTAATTCTGCGCAGCAAAAAAAATGATATAGGATTTCCTTATAAAATGCCTTTGTTTCCTGTACCGGTAATACTGGCAATCGCTATGTGGATATTTATTCTAATTTCCACGGGAAGCCATTTAATGGCAGGTGGGCTGCTCGTTATTTTTTTAGGCATTATCGTATATTTTATTAAAGCAAAGATCCGGAAGGAATGGCCGTTTGTTGCACTTTGAACTCTCAACCTTCTAACCTCACCCCAACGCCCTTTCCTTCAGAGAGGGAACTAACTTACCACAACCTTGAACCTTGACCCTTTCACTCAGTTTTATTCTTCAGCCTTACAATCTCCTGTTGCATCGATTCAATTTTTTCAAGGAGGTAGTTTATGGTTTCGATGCCTTCCAGGTTGATATCAAGATCGTAATGTAGCCGTACAAATTTTTCCAGCTTATGCATTTCATCCACAGGTATAAATGCAGAACGTTTAACAGATCTGATGCTTATAAGCCCTGAACCTTCCAGCGAGCTGATGAAAGAATATTCGATGTTGTGATGAATGCAGAAATCTTTAGCTGGTATCAATTCTTCCTGTTTCATAGCAATTTTTTTTAAGATGACAATTTGGATAGCTCAGTAAATAACTCTTTTTGTTTTTCAGTTAGGCTGGCGGGAAGTTTTACATTCCAGGCGATATAAAGATCACCAAACTCTCCTTCTTTTTTATAAACCGGGAAGCCTTTTCCTTTGAGCCTGATTCTTGTTCCGTTTTGAGTTTCTGGAGTAACTTTAAGTTTTATTTTCCCTCCAAGTGTGTCAATTGTTTTTTCTCCTCCGAGCAAGGCCGTGTACAGGTCAATGTCTTCAGTTTTATAAAGATCATTTCCATCACGCCTGAAAGGGGTATCGTTGTTAATAACAAAAGTTATCATTAGGTCTCCGTGTGGCCCGCCATTTGCCCCCTCGTTTCCATAGCCCTTCAATCTTATTACCTGGCCGTTCTCAACGCCTGCAGGAATAGTTATTCTAACATTTTTACCGTTAATGGTGATTGTTTGCTTATGTGTTTTGTAAACATCAGACATTGATAAATGCAGCTCTGCATTGTAATCCTGCCCGCGATACTTTATCTGGCTTCGCCTCGTTTTTGAGCCACCGAACAATGATTCAAAAAAATCAGAAAATTCAGAGTCATCACCCGAAGAATAAGTATAGTCACCGGTATTTCCTGCACCGAAACCACCTCCTCCAAAGCCTTGTCTGCCCTGCTGTTGTTTAGCTTTCTCAAACTGATCAGCATGTTTCCAATCTTGTCCATACTGATCATATTTTTTTCTATTTTCAGGGTCGCTCAATACTTCATTGGCTTCATTTATCTGTTGAAATTTTTTATGAGCATCTTTGTCATTCGGGTTCAGATCGGGGTGAAGTTTTCTTGCAAGTTTTCGATATGCTTTTTTTATTTCATCTGCTGAAGCACCTTTAGAAACCCCGAGTGTTTTATAATAATCAACGAAATCCATTTTTTTAATTTAGCTTTTGAATATAATCCCGGATAAAATTAAGAGATATTAGAATAACAATGTAAA
>JBDTZL010000348.1:0-7155 GCA_040005125.1 Ginsengibacter sp. | reverse complement strand
ATCAATGGTTCAGACAATATGAACGAACAAGAAACAAGAACCGAATACATAATCCCTGCATTAAAAGCAGCGGGTTGGGGAATTATTGACGGTAGCCGAATACGGGAAGAATTTCCGATCACAAAAGGCAGGTTAATCGGGCAAGGCCGAAGAAGCCTGCCCGACAAAGCAGATTTTGTATTACAATACCGCAACCGCAACGTAGCAGTAATTGAAGCAAAGAAGAAAGCTTGCGATTATACCGAAGGAGTCGCACAGGCAAAAGATTATGCCGGTAAATTACAGGTTCGTTTTACTTACAGCACCAATGGCCTGAGAATATATGGGATAGATATGAATGAAGGAAAAGAAGCCGATGTAGATTCTTATCCCGGTCCTGATGAATTGTGGGAAATGATCTTTGCTGATGAAAACAAATTACAACCGCTGGCGGCCGTTTTAAGAGATCAATTGCTTTCCGTTCCATTTGAAGACCGGGGCGGCACATGGCAACCAAGGTATTACCAGGAAAATGCCGTTACCAAAGTTTTGGAAGCCGTTGCAGAAGATCAAAGACGCATTCTCTTAACGCTTGCTACAGGCACAGGTAAAACAGCCATCGCTTTTCAAATAGCATGGAAGCTTTTTCAAAGCAAATGGAATATTAATAGAGACGGAAAGCGAAGCCCCCGTATTTTATTTTTAGCTGACAGGAATATTCTTGCCGACCAGGCATTCAATGCATTTAGTGCATTTGAAGAAGATGCCTTGGTGCGTATCAATCCATCAGATATTAAGAAGAAAGGAAAAGTACCGAAAAATGGGAGTGTGTTTTTTACCATCTTTCAGACATTTATGAGTGGTCCAAATGACACACCGTACTTTGGAGATTATCCAAAAGATTTTTTTGATTTTATTATAATAGATGAGTGTCATCGTGGCGGTGCAAAAGACGAAAGCAGTTGGAGAGCCATCATGGAATATTTCAGCCCGGCGTTTCAGTTGGGACTAACAGCCACGCCTAAACGCACAGTGAATGTTGACACCTACGAATATTTTAAAGAGCCTGTGTATGTATATTCATTGAAAGAAGGAATCAACGATGGTTTCCTAACTCCATTTAAAGTAAAAGAAATTAATACCACTATTGACGACTATGTTTTTACATCTGATGATACCGTTTTAGAAGGCGAAGTAGAAGAAGGTAAAAGATATACAGAAGATGAAATGAACCGGGTGATTGAGATTCAGCAACGCGAGGAATACCGGGTAAAAATATTTATGAGCCTGATAGATCAAAGCCAAAAGACCTTGGTATTTTGTGCTTCACAGCTTCATGCGCTTGCGGTTCGCAACCTGATCAATCAAATAGCAGAGAGTAAAAGCCCTAACTATTGCCATCGGGTTACTGCAGATGACGGTAAAAGAGGCGAACAATATTTGAGAGATTTCCAGGACAATGAAAAAAGTATCCCAACCATTCTTACCACTTCTCAAAAACTAAGCACCGGTGTAGATGCGCCGGAAGTAAGAAACATAGTTTTGATGCGGCCTATAAGAACCATGATAGAGTTCAAACAGATCATTGGAAGGGGAACACGTTTGTTTGATGGAAAAGATTATTTCACCATTTACGATTTTGTAAATGCGCATGAACATTTTAACGATCCTGAATGGGATGGAGAACCGTTAGATCCTGTTCCATCGGGAACTAACCCATCAGGTCCTTCACAACCCACAGACGAAGAACCATTCTCAGGAGTGGGAGAGGAAGATGAAGAACCGTTAAGAAGAATGATCAGAATAAAATTGGCGGATGGAAAAGTCCGTGAGTTTCAGCACATGATCAAAACTTCGTTCTGGAGCCCCGATGGCAGGCCTATTTCAGCAGAGGAGTTTTTACAAAGTATGTTTGGAGCATTGCCCGATTTTTTTAAAAATGAGGATGAATTAAGAAACCTGTGGAGCAGACCGGATACAAGAAAAAAACTTTTGGATGAATTAAATGAAAAAGGATTTACGAAAAGCCAGTTACAGGATTTGCAAAAAATGATCCATGCCGGGAAAAGTGATTTATATGATGTGTTGGCTTATGTCGCTTTTAATTCAACGCCTCTTGAACGCAGCGCCAGGGCGGAACAGGCAAAGCTTCATTTTATGAATTATGACGCAAAGCAGCAGGCGTTTTTAGATTTTGTTTTGAAACAATATGTGAATTCAGGCGTAGAAGAATTGGATGATTCCAAACTAAAACCTTTGCTTGAATTGAAATACAATGCCATAGACGATGCCAAGAGAGAGTTAGGAGATATTGCAAGTATTCGGAATACCTTTATAGGATTTCAGGGGTATTTGTATGAGGGTAAGATTGCGGGATGAGGAACTGCCTGTCTCCGGGAAGTTAAAATAAAAAATAGCTGTCATGAGTTTCTAAAACTCAGAAAGATGACAATAACAACTAAGTAATGAAAGAACTTCGTGAAATAATAAAAGCATACGATACTTCTGTTAAAGCCGGAAAAAGCTCGGCGCTTGCTACAGTAGTGCATTTGAACGGATCATCTTACCGCCGCCCCGGTGCAAGGATGTTAGTGACAGAAGACGGGGAAATGACCGGCGCAATAAGCGGTGGTTGCCTCGAAGGAGATGCTTTGCGAAAGGCGATGATGGTTTTATCCCAACAGCAATCAAAACTGGTTACTTATGATAGCAGTGATGAAGAAGATGCGATCATCGGTATGCAATTGGGTTGTGAAGGAATCATCCAGGTATTGTTTGAACCCCTTAATCCCAACGACCACAATAATCCCGTTGAGTTACTGCGTAGGGCTGTTGAGTACAGGCAAAAATCAGTGCTGGTAACATTCTTCTTATTGGAAGATAAAAGAAACGAGCAACCCGGCACCTGCCTTCTGCTGGAAGAAAATGGCAATATTTCAGGAACCATTCCTTACCTGGAAATAAAAGAAATTGGTATGGAAAATGTTCATTATGCAATGCAACAACAAACATCTTTGTTTAAGAAATACGAGTTGAGTAATATTTCAATTACCGCTTTCTTTGAGTTTTTACAGCCGGCGATTTCGCTCGTGGTTATTGGGGCGGGTAATGATGCCATACCGATGATGCAAATTGCCGATACACTTGGCTGGGATATAAGGGTGGTGGATGGCCGAAGTACCCATGCAAAACCGCAACGTTTTACGGGTGCCTGCCAGGTGCTGGTAAGCAAGCCCGAAAAAGTATTGGAGCAAATACCGGTCGATGATCAGACAGTATTTGTAATGATGACACACAATTACAATTACGACCTCGCCATGCTGAAAGCATTGCTGGCGCGAAAGGTGACGTACATTGGAATGCTGGGCCCGAAAAAAAAACTCGACAGGATGCTGGATGAATTGCGGGATGAGGGAACTGAGTTAACTGAAGAGCAATTGAATACAATTTACGGACCTGTAGGATTGGAAATTGGTGCTGAAACAGCGGAAGAAATTGCACTCAGTATTATTGCCGAAATTAAAGCAGTGCTCTCCAACAAATCGGGCGAATCATTGCGCCGGAAGCAGGATGTAATTCACTCCGGAACAGATACCATCGTAAAAGAAAAAAAACTGCATTGAGAAGGATAGATTATAAAGTTGAACAATGTGCCATTGTAGTGCTGGCTGCCGGTATGAGCAGCCGCCTTGGCAGCCCCAAGCAGTTGCTGGTATACAATGGCAAAAGCCTGTTGGGGCATACAGTGGATGTTGCATTGCAAACAAATAACCGGCCGGTAGTTGTAGTAACAGGTGCCAACAGAAGCCTCATAAAAAAACAAATGGAAGGGACGGAAGCTGAGATAGCTGAGAATGAAGGATGGCAGGAAGGAATAGCCTCATCACTTCGCTGCGGTTTAGCCGCTGTGCAAAAAATAAAACCCGGTACCGATGGAATTATTTTCATGGTTTGCGACCAGCCTTATGTAACCAAGTCATTGCTCAATGGTTTATTACAGGTACAACAGGAAACCGGGCTACCCATAGTAGCCAGCTCTTATGAGGATAATTTGGGCACACCGGCCTTGTTTCATCAAAGTTTTTTTGCTGAATTGCTGGAGCTGGGGGGAGATACCGGTGCAAGGAAATTAATTAACCAGCATAAAGAACTGGTGGCAACAGTACCATTTCCGGAAGGAATTATTGATATTGATACAAGAGCCGACTATGAAGTATTGCTTCGACACAAAAATCATACTGCAGAATAACTATGGCAAACTCAATTAAAAAAATATTGCCAGGGGATGCCGGCTTAAAAGTAAACGGAAGCTTGTGGATTGAAAATGAAGGTGAGCGTTTTTTTGGACCGGGACCCGTAGAATTGCTGGAACTAATTGCTGAAACCGGATCCATTAACCAGGCAGCGAGGAAAATGAAAATGTCTTACAAAAAAGCCTGGGAAATAGTAAATAAGCTCAATGCCCAAACAGGCACACCGGTTGTAACCGTGCAAAGTGGCGGTGAAAAAGGGGGTGGCTCAATCCTCACAAAAGAGGCACTTCAATTAATAGAACACTATCATCTTTTACGGGAGAGATTTACAGCTTTTTTGAATAATGAAACAAAGAGGTTGAAAATTTAATAAATATGGGAATAAGAATTTGGCACTGTTATAAATTCACCAGGTTTACTCCCCGCCGCATAAAAGGAGTCACTACAACTCTTATTTAATATGATCAGGGTTTTGTATTTTGCCATCTCCAAAAGACCAGTTTTCTTTAGTCCCGTTTTCGGCTAAAATAATTATTACGTCATGAGCCAGGATTGAAGTATCTGACGCAATCTGACCGGCGATAGTCTCATACTATTTCTCTTTTTGCTCATAGCTTCTTCCCGATCCGGCCGCAATGTGCACGTAAACCATATTGCCACTGTGAGGAATGCCAAAATAATTTTCCGGATAATATAATTGCGAAGCTTCCAGTTCTTCAATAACATGAAAATAATCATCATCCGGTATATTAAATTCACTTATAAGCGCATTATACACTGCTTGTGATATTTTTTTCTTATCACCTGGTGAAACTGTTTTTAAAAGGCTTATTCTTATTAAAGGCATATTATAATTTATTTTATAAGTTTAGCAAATTTAAAAACTTGTGCCACTTTTATATTGTACCCCTTTTTGCTCCCGGACTGTTATTGAATGTAACTATTGCCTCATTGGAAGTATAAAAAAATAGTAAATTGAAATCCAAATATTTATTATGTATATAAAAGGTTTTTTGAAACTGGTTTTCTTGCCTGTTGTGGTTGGTTCATGGTTTATTACATCGGCTTATTCGCAAAATAACAAGGTAATTAATAATAACCCGGTTATTTCTTTAACGGAACAATTACGTTCATTCTATGATATTTCCCGTTTGCCCGGATACGTTGCCAATACAATTGTTGCCCAGACTTCCACATACGATCTTACCGGAGGAAACAATGACGGCTTCAATGGTACTTATTCTTTTGTAAGAAAAGATAAAGACAGCAACCTTGTAATATTTGATATGAAAGGTGCCGGTGTGATTAACCGTATATGGACGCCAACGCCTACAGATGATACACTGGATTTTTACATTGATGATTCAGTTCACGTAACTTTTTCAATAAAATATATAGATCTTTTCTCTAATAAAGTGTATCCCTTTATCCATCCTTTGTGCGGTCATGAACTGGGGGGCTATTACTCCTATTTGCCCATACCTTTTCAACAATATTGTAAAATTGTATGCAGGGCCCGCCAAACCAAATTTCACCAGGTACAATACAGGCTGTACCCGGAAGGCACTATGGTAAAAAGATTTTCAAACGTTTTAAATAAAGAAGAAGAAGGTGCATTAAATAAAGTTGCTGCTCTTTGGAATAAAGAAAAATATCATGTTAAAGACTTTACTATTGGTGGCAGTAACATTATAACGTCTTTCAAAACCATTATGCTACACCCTGGTGAAACCAAAACAATATTCAGTGTAGCTCAGGGCGGAAGGATGCTTGAAATAAATTTTGATAATGCAGGTGTTCTTGAAGGATTACAAAAGTTAATTGACATTAAGATTACGTGGGACGATGAACATGTGCCTGCTGTATATTGTCCCGCCGCCGATTTTTTTGGATATGCATTTGGTAAGGCTTCGATGCAAAGCCTTTTGCTTGGCACTAAAAAAAATGAAAATTATTGTTACCTCCCGATGCCGTTTGACAAAAGCGCAAGGATAGAATTGATATACCGGAAAGCTGGCCCATACGATAATAAACCTGTACAAATAAGAACCAGGGTCAGTTATACAAAACAAAAAAGAGATGGTAAAACCGAAGGGAAATTGTATACGTCATGGAACAGCAATAAATTGTCGGCCTTTGAACATGCACATGTTTTTTTAAACACCAAAGGGAAGGGGCATTATATTGGCTCTGTTTTGCTGGCCCAGGGGATTCGGCCGGGTATGACCTATTTTTTTGAAGGTGATGATTCTACCGCAACAGATAATGTATTTCGCATCCATGGAACAGGATCAGAAGATTATTTTAATGGTGGCTGGTATGCTTTTCCCGACAGGTGGAGTACGAAAATGAGCCTGCCTTTGCATGGGGCGCTTGACTACTCACTTCCATTTTGCAGAACAGGTGGGTACCGTTTTTATTTGGGAGATAAAATTCCATTTGAAAAGAGTATATATCAAAGTATTGAACACGGCCCTGAAAATAATAATATACCGGTTAACTATACTTCACTTGCATTTTATTATTGTGATGTACCACCGGTAAACTTTCTTAAGCCTTCCAATTCGTTAAGCAATGTTTTCATTCCTGATACTATGATACTATATCCCCAACTGTTAAACTTTATAGTGTGGGATAACATTACCTGCAAGGCCACCTGGAAGTATAATACGGGAGGGCAAAGTTTTGAGTTTTCTGCAACTGATGAATCAAGATTAAAAATTTCCCTGGATGAAATTCCCGATGGAAAATATTTGCTGTATGCTGATGTTACCAATAATGAAAAGGGCTGTGCATTTTCTTTATGGCAGGGAGAAACACAGGTATCACAATGGATTAATACAGGCAAACCAGGAAAAGAAGAACGGGTGCCCATGCAATATACCGGCGACATCACTATCAGGGAATTTTATAAATCTTTAAC
>JBDTZL010000084.1:0-23746 GCA_040005125.1 Ginsengibacter sp. | reverse complement strand
AGCCTTTGGATAAAAAAGATATCAAAAAAGCCATCGATAACTACAATAGCCTCCGGTCACATTTTACAAACAACAGGATACACCTGCTTCAGCATAACCTCGAGGATTTTATAAACAAGAGAAAAAAAACAAGGCTGATGGTAAAAAGTGGTTTGGAAAATGTGCCGCTACTTTTTGAAAACATAGCCTTGTTATACTGTGAGGATAAGCAGGTATATGTTATCGACCGGTTTTCGAAAAAATACGTTTCAGATAAAATATTGACTGAACTTGAAGATGAACTCGACAGGGATATCTTTTTTCGTGCCAACCGGCAGTACATTATCAATATCGGTTTCGTTAAAAGCTTTACATCGTTTGAAAAAATGAAATTGATGGTTGAGCTCAACATTCCTGATCAAAATCACTCCATTACTATAAACCAGGAAACAGCACCCGCATTCAGGAAGTGGATGCAGGATGCATAAAGGGGGCGGAAATCCAAAAAGTTTGGCTTTTAAAAAATGCCAGATCTATCTTCGGGGATATTGAAATATGAATAACATATCTGCATTGGTGGCTAATCAATTCTCAAATTACTCATCAAAAATTTGGTTACCATACATACCCAAACAGGGACTAACATTTGTGTGTTTAAGATAAGCTTAGAATATCCGCGTTGCTTTGATAGTTTTGCGTTGAGTAAGTGTGGCAGGGAATTAAATTTTGTTGCGATCCCAATATTTAATCAATTTTTTCGATTAATTTTTGCAAAAAATTGTTCTGCCTTAGGCAAATCCGTATGTTGAATTCTTTTGTAAAGAATGACAGATTCTTTGCAGGCGGATCGGGCTTTTTCAAAATCTCCCTGCGCGTATAAAGCTCTGGATAAACCATATTGCGCTTGTGCAATCAAATCGAGACTTCCATCCTCTTCTGCAAGTTTAAGAGCAGTTTTAAACCGGCGACTGGCAAGAGCCCATTGCTTGCCGTCTAATAACAAAACCCCCATATTAATTGGTATGTAGATTTTTGCGTGTACCATATCCAGGGTTTCGGCAAGCTTCAATGCCTTTTGATAATATTGTTTAGCTTCTGAATATTTCATATTTTCCCGAGCAATTACACCTAAATCATTATATCCTGTTGCAACTCCATAATCATCGCTACTCTTTTCCCAAAATCCTACTGCTTCGGTTAGGAATTTTTTTGCCAGTTTGTAATCACCTCGTTGAAGCGAAAGAAGCCCGCGCAATTTTAGCGCATATGCCTGATCAATTATGCTTGACCCTTTGCGAGACCAGGCTTCGGTGCATTTATCAGTCCATATTGCTGACTCTTTAGTGCATGCACGATAATAATTGATTCTTGCGACAAAATAAGCAAACCATCCGGCATTTCTCCAATTCCCTAAACTACATGCAATAACGTAAGCCCAAGCATTAAAAAGGCAAATCTCATCCCATCGTCCAAAAGCCCAAAGAAATAAATTTAATTCCTCAATGAAATTAGTTAGCATACGCCCAACCTTTTTATCTTTCACTGAATCATCATCTGAACACGCTATATTTTTTAGCAGTTTTATAGCCGCGTTTAGATTATCCCATTCAAGTTCGAGTTTATCATAATTTTTGCTTGCGTCTCTTATTGATCCACTAAATTTTTTGGAGTAAGTGGACCAATAACGAGAATAACGAACTCTCATATTAAATTCCAGTTTTTTATTTTCTGCTAAATCTGCCTGGGCGAAACGTTTTGTAAGTGGATGCAAAGTATATTGATCAATAATAATATCTTGTCCGGTTTCAACATTCGCAATATCTACTAACCCTAGAGCGCGCAAACGTTCTAGAACCGAATCAAGCGCGTGGCGATTAAGATCGGCTATTGAGCTTATCGCTTCGAAAGTCGCCATTCCACCGAAAAGAGATATCGTATTAAGTACCGTTCGTTCATTTTCATCCATGGTTCTCCTGGCTTCGCGATAAATAAATTCAACCAAATTATTTTTCGCAGTCCCGTCACGAAGCAACTCAATAGTCCTTTCAAATGAAAGCCGGCGTACACGCATTAATCCAATTATATAAATTAATGCAAGTGGCGAACCTCCAGCTTCATCATAAAGTTTTTTCCACCCTTGTTCTCCTATTTTCTGAAGGATAATCAAATCAGCTTCGAATTGCTTTATTTGATTTTCAATTATTTCTTTAGCTTCCTCCCATTTCAATTTATTCAATCTTAGAGTTAGAGCAGATGTAAAAGAATGTTGCCGGGTAGTGACTATAGCCTTACAATTTTGAGGCAGATTTAGAAGAAAATCCCCAATAGCATTCTGTTCAGACAGTGTCAATGTTTCAAGGTTATCAAATATTATTAACGCTTTCTTAGTGCGAAGTGCATCCAGAAGTTCTTTTTGTTTATTCTTACCGCCCGTCAATTGGGCAATTCCAGGTTGTCCCAAAGCTCGTGCAGTTTCGCTAATGATCCCATCTAATGTCGTTTCCGAAAGTGTGATTTCGGTAATGCCACTTGTTTCTAATCTGTCACGTTTGGCAGTTACAAAAATAAATGCATCGAATATATCGCGATCTCTGCATAGGTAAGCAACTTCAGTTGCAAGAGAAGTCTTTCCTATACCACCAATTCCATCAATTACCAATCCCCATCCGCGAACTTCACTATTTAAGGAGCGTAAGG
Source organism: Ginsengibacter sp. (assembly GCA_040005125.1). Classification (GTDB taxonomy): domain Bacteria; phylum Bacteroidota; class Bacteroidia; order Chitinophagales; family Chitinophagaceae; genus Ginsengibacter. The sequence goes on along the minus strand of JBDTZL010000084.1, from coordinate 21,070 downwards.
CAAAATCAATTTGATCCTTGCGACCAAAGAAAGTTCCTCTGCGTGGTAAAGTATCCGGAATTGTAGGAATTATTGCCTCAACAATTTCATGCGGAATATCATTTCCATGTTCAAGGATTATTTGGGTAATGTCCTTTTGCAAACGACGACCGAATGAGTCTAATGAATCATAAGTTTGATACAGACCTGGATGTTCTGCATCTGCTGAAAATTTTGATAGGAAATTACGTACCAATTTAAGTTGATCCAGATCAAGTTGAGTAGAATCCACAGGACGACTACTGTGGTATAATAGAATGCGGGGACGTCCATCTTTTTTCCAAAGATCGTAGGCTGCACAGAATTCTTCTTCTGTACCAGAAAAATATTCAAGATTTGTTAATGGATTACTTGCACCTGGTTTTGTCCCAAATCTGTTCCATAGTATACCAATAAACACATCCCAGGATTTTGGTTTAAGCTGATTAAAAATTACTGCTTGAGGCCGTCCCACGTCCGGCACTACTCTATTCCAATCCACTAATTCTAACACCAGTCCGACTTTATTAGCAAGTAGTTCTAAATCTGATATTACAACTTGAAGCCGGGTTTTTTCAGCTGCTACGTCCCCGGGCGAGGCAACAAATATGCGCAGCTTTTTGTATGTATTTTTACTCATATTTTAGTCAATTGCAATTTCTCATAAAAAGTTATTCATGCGAATATTCGGAATGTGCAAATTTATAATTGAAAAGTGACAAGTATTGATACGTCAGGAATATCGGGACACTATTTTTTTTCCTGCTCTCTCCAGTAACTTCATCATCCACTCGTTCCGGCTTTCTAACGGGTTTAGCGCAAGAGTTGATTAATTTGAGTTTTAGTTGGGAACAATAGGTATCGGGCACAAGCGCACGTGCCTGTTGCACAACTAAGAACTTATAAAAGTAAAGATCAATTTTGTTCAATATAAGCTCTGTCAATTGCATGATGGGAATTAAAATCTCTTAGTTAATTATATTTAATTCTAAGAGCTTTATTTTGGCAATTCTTATGACCGTTGCGTTGTGCAACAGGCACGGACGCTTGCACCAACAGTGCGACGAAATATTGATAGAAAGGGTAATAATCCAATGCGTCTTATAGGGACGATATGTGGAAAGACTTTGAAATGGACGATTCATTCCATTAAATTTTATATGCTTTGACAGCCATACTTTATATTTTGTCAAAGGCAAATTGTAAAGCACATACCGTTCCTCCGGAATGGAGGACCTATTCATCATAATTTCTGCTACCTATATATCGTCCGCCTCAGGCGGAGGGATTAAAAAATTATATTCTTTTTTAATCTATTCTTTTGACTAAATCCTTAACTAAATGACATTGGACTGGATCTTGTAAAGTTGAAATGCTACACTTTTAAAAAAAAATTGCTTCAAAATCTTCAATTATTTGCCACAGCATTTAGTACCGTTTTATTTTTTCCAAAGTCAAGGCTTTTTGCTATTTCTATGGTAAGTTGTTTAGCATCGAAATGGCAGGTGAAAGTTTCTGAATGCGGACTTTCGATGTATCGTAAAACGAGCTGAAGTGTATGTGCATCTTTCCATGTATAGCTGCCGGCAATCCTGGTGGGAAAAATCATAGCGTTATTTTCAATTGCATGGGCAACCAAAGACGGGCCAGGCATATTCGTTTCACCTGGTTGCCATTTACCTGCACTAAAACTAAGGTGATAAAGCGCACTATCAGTTTGAAGATTTACCTGGCATACATCATTCGAAAAATTAAATGAAATATTCTGCAGGTTAACGTTGTTCTGCGCTATCACAAAAGTTTTACCACTGATAGTTGCAGCCAATGCCTCCTCATTTTTTTTAGGTAACGGCAATGCCAATCCTTTAATTTTTTTCTGCAATTTTAAAGCAGCATCTTTATTAGCAGGCAACTTGTCCTTCTTAAAAGCGGGTAATAAATATTGCCACACCAGGTTTATCTCTTCCTGCATGTTAGCAGTTTCTGCAGTAACCGCGAGCACCGCATCCTGGTCGGGCATTACAATCATATACTGTCCAAATGCACCATCACCACGAAATGCATTGTGCCTGCACCGCCACATCTGGTAGCAATAACCCTGCAGCCAATCGCTGGAATCTTTTTTAGACGGTGGTGCGTTGGGGTCCTGCATGATCTTCATGGTACTGGCTTCTTCTATCCATGATGCAGGCAATACCTGCCTGCCATTCCAGTTACCTTTTTGCAAAAATAATTCGGCAAATTTTGCCATGTCTTCTGTTGTAAGCCTGAGTCCCCAGCCACCGGTGTTAATTCCTTTGGTATCTGTTTCCCAATCCATTCCTTCAATTCCAAGAGGTTCAAATAACCTTGGCTTTAGATATTCAATTGTTTGTTGCCCTGTCACTTTCTGTACAATCGCAGAGAGCATATAAGTACCTAATGAATTGTATAGAAATTTAGTGCCTGGCTTATTCTCTATGGGTGTTTCAAAAAACCCCTTTACCCAGTTGCTGTCTTTTGCAGTAACAACAGAAGTTGGGTCAGGGCTCTGGCCGTCGGACATCATCAATACATCTTTTACCGTCAGTTCAGAAAGATAAGTACTTATTGTGTCGGGCATATCGTTTGGAAAAAATGAAACCACTTTATCATTTAAAGAAAGCAACTTTTCCTGTAGCGCAAATCCAATAGCCGTAGCGGTAAAGCTTTTGCTGCAGGAGTATAAAGTATGTTTCAGATCAGGTCTGTAGGGATTCCACCAGCCTTCTCCAATCACTTTACCATGGCGCAAAAGCATAAAACTGTGAAATTCTGTTTTGCTTTTTGAAGCAGCATCGAGGAAGCTGATAATACTATCGGATGAAACTCCTTCAGCCTCGGGCACACCGCGCGGCAACATGGTTGCATGCTGTGCTATAACATTTATGTTAATGAAGACCAGGAGTATTGCTGAAACAAAGGAGGCTCTTTTGGAAGTCATAGCTTTTGAATGGTTTGGGCAAATTTATAAAAGAAGATAAAACTACTATTTTAATAGCCATTTGAATCGGGGAAAAAAAATTGTGCCGGAACCAATGCTGAATATTGAAAAGAACCATTCACTTTTTAAAAGCCGGGCAATCTGCAAGGCAGGTGATTCTCAAAGCCTGTTGATGAGGCCGCCAGTGCAAGGATTTAAGCCAGGGTTGGATTGGGCAAAACTAACAATGGAATATGAGTTCTACGGGTCATTTTGCTTGTTTTGCTTTTGTGCCACATGCTTTCCCAAAAACCATATTTGTGTGGGACCATTACCAATAAATCGGGCTTAAAATCTTTTATCCCGCACTCTATCCCTTTTACCACATCATCTTCAGCTATATCTTTGTATAAATGAGCAACCTTATTGAGAAGCCCTTCCACATTTATAGGAGTATTACCCGGATGATACTGGTTTGTTGTTATGGCGCATTCTTTTTTTTCTATATGGCAAACCTGTACCTCTGCATTAAAAAATGCAGCAACTTCTACAAGCAGGGGAAGTTTATTTGCTGCAAGCATACAATCCGGATCAAAAGCAAACAATATTTTTGAGATGCCTTCAAAAGAAGCATCTCCGGGGATTGCCAACACAGGATATTTTGCATGACGGATTATGGAAATGGTATTATTTTCATATTCATGCCGGGAGCCGGATTCACTCATACCAACTATAACCAGTTCGGCATCTAAACGTTCTACCTGGTTATCCAGTTCCCCCCTTAAAAATGATGTTCCGGATCTATATTTAACAGGAATACCAAATGTGTTAGAAGTGTCAATGGCAATATCCTTTAAACGTTTTCTATTTATTGAAATCAAGTCATCTACGGATGAAGCAGGAAGAAGTGTGTTTGCAGCAGACACAGAAAGTTCGAATGAGTTCACAAGAACTAATGTAGAATTTGTATGCCTGGCTAAAGCGGCAGCATATTTTATTGCGTTGTTTGCACTGCCTGAGTAATCTGTGGCTACTATTATAGTTTTCATAATTGTATATTTATTGAATATAAAAATATCAGTAACTTTTTAAAATTAGTATGACTAATGTTTGGCAAACAGATGACTTTTGTTGTATTTTCTATTTGTTGTAATAAATATTTTATTGCATATGCGTGGGGAAGTTTATTTCGTGATTTCTCCAAATGTTCATTCATGGTAATTTTATTCCTGGCCCTGGCATAAAAATTTTCTGCCAATAAATTTTATAAATTGAGGAGCCAGCTTTTAAAGCTGCCGTACGATAATATGACATTCTTAAAATTATCAAGTAATGCAATCCAATAGTCTCGATAATGAAGAAACAAATGTAAATGGCGGCGGAAGCCGAAGGAACTTCCTTAGGCAAACTGCTGTTGCCACTGCCTTAATTGCAACAATTGATCCTCTATCGTTTGCTGCGAAAGGATTAATTGATAAAAAAACAGGTGCTAAGGATCCATGGTTTAGTAAAGTATTACGGTGGGGACAGGTTAATATTACGGAGAAGGATCCGCCATCCTATGATATTGCATGGTGGCGCAAGCAATGGAAGCGTACAGAAACACAAGGCGTCGTGATTAATGCCGGTGGCATCGTGGCGTATTATCCAAGTAAGATACCACTTCATCGCAAGGCAGAGTATCTTGGAGACAAAGATTTGTTTGGAAGTTTATGCCATGCCGCACATGAAGATGGATTAGCCGTTTTTGCCCGTATGGATTCGAACCGTGCTCATGAAGAATTTTACAAGGCGCATCCTGACTGGTTTGCAGTAGATATTTCAGGTAAGCCATATAAAGCGGACGAACTTTTTATAACCTGTGTAAATAGCTCTTATTATAACGATCATATACCCGCGATACTTCGCGAAATAACAGAGTTGTATAAACCGGAGGGGTTTACAGATAATAGCTGGAGTGGGCTTGGCCGTGAATCCATCTGTTATTGTGAGAATTGCCGTAAACGTTTTCGGGCAGAAACCGGAGGTGAAATTCCGATAGTTAAAAACTGGGATGATAAAACGTATCGTGAATGGATTGAATGGAATTATGCACGAAGGCTGGAAATCTGGGATCTGAACAATAAAACAACAAAAGCTGCAGGCGGAGTTAATTGTATCTGGTCAGGGATGAACAGCGGATCTATCGGCGGGCAAAGCAGGAGCTTTCGTAACTACAGGGAGATTTGCAAACGCGCCGATATTTTAATGCTTGACGACCAGGCACGTAATGATGCAGAGGGTTTTCAACACAACGGCTACACAGGTAAGTTGATCCATGGCCTGCTTGGCTGGGATAAACTTATCCCCGAAAGCATGGCCATGTATCAGGCAGGCAGGCCAACTTTCAGGCTCGCAAGTAAACCCAAACCCGAAGCAAGGATGTGGATGTTGAATGGGATCGCGGGCGGAATTCAACCGTGGTGGCATCATGTGGCCGCCTATCACGAAGATCGCCGCATGTATGCAACAGCCGCTCCCGTTTTGCGCTGGCATAAAGCCAATGAAGAATTTCTCATTAATCGCCAACCTGTGGCTACAATTGGCGTGGTATGGTCACAACGTAACACAGATTATTATGGCCGCGACAATGATGGCGAAAAGGTTGAGCTTCCATGGCGGGGTATGACACTCGCTTTGACCCGCGCAAGGATACCTTATTTGCCTGTACATGCTGATCATATTGATCGTGATGGCTCACAATTTTCTGTGCTGGTGCTTCCAAATCTTGCAGCCATGTCGGATAACCAGGTTGCTATGGTAAAACGATTTGTAGAAAGGGGAGGAAGCCTGGTTGCGACGGGAGAAACGAGCCTGTTTGATGGATGGGGAGATAAACGACCCGATTATGCCTTGGCCGATATGTTTGGGATTCATACTGTTGTAGAGGGTAATTCAACATCTGCTAAAGATCCATTAGAAAAGCTATCTGGCAATGTCTACCACACTTACCTGCGCCTTACACCCGAGTTAAGGGCCTTAACAGATGGCCCTACAACCGGAATGGAACCGTCTGTAAGTAGCAAGCGTCATGCTATATTGCAGGGTTTCGATCAGACAGACATTTTACCATTCGGCGGATTGTTGCAGCCACTAAAAACAGATTCGGGCGCAGAAGTTCTGATGACTTTTATTCCTCAATTCCCTGTTTACCCTCCCGAGACTGCGTGGATGCGGCAACCGAAAACGGACATACCCGGTTTGATAATTAGTACCACGGCACGGGGAAGCAGGATTGTTTTTATGCCTGCAGACATAGACCGGCAGTTCGGGCTCAATAACCTGCCTGACCATGGAAATCTTTTACGGAATATTGTAAGATGGGCAGCAAAAGGAAATATTCCTTTGATTGTGGAAGGTGCAGGGTTGGTGGATTGTCATATTTACAAACAGGCAGGCAGACTTGTATTGCATGTAGTAAATCTCACCAGCACGGCTACATGGCGCCAGCCATTGGATGAATTCATTTCAATTGGCCCATTGAAGATTGGTGTTAAGCTTCCGGGCGATGTGCGCGGTGGGAATTGCCGGAGTTTAGTAGCCGGTCAAAAAATTAAAGTAACTATCAAAGACGGTTGGGTACGTTTCGAAATAAAATCTTTGATCGATCATGAAGTGGTAGTTATCAGCTGAACCTGTGATACATCAAAAGCTCTCATACAACGATTCGTTTCTTAGCCACAAATACAGGAAGTTTTCGTAGGGGCGGGGTTCACCCCTGCCCATTGGCTACCGTTGTTTGCCGCAGTAGTTGGTGTAATAAATATTGCTGCAAAACATGATTAACATCACAATAAACATCTCTGTCAATTCATAATTCATTTTGATTTTCAAACTAACTTTAACTGAAAATCTACACAGTGAAATCCGTTATACAATTCTTATTCATTCTACTTTTAATAATATTCACAACCTGTACTGTCGTGAAGAGTCAAAACAACCGGGATAATTTATTCCTATTCAAAAATGTGAACCTTATTAAAGGTGATGGAAGTGCTCCACAACCAAATACCGATGTGCTTGTTCGGGGAGGTTCTATAGCTGATGTTGGTAAGAGCGTTGTTGCCCCGGGAGTTACCACAATTGATCTTACAGGCAAGTTTATGATACCTGCGATCATAAGCGCCCATGTTCATGTTTTGAAAAAAAAGTGATGTCTTTTTAAAAGTATAACGGTTTTATTCTTTTATATTCAAAACCTCTTTTTAAGACACAACGATTGTTAACACAGAAAATATTTTTCAAACCCTGTCAGGGAAAGACACAACATCCAAAACTATTTTACTCCCTTTTAAAAGTATCAGTCTTACTCACAAATTTAAACACCCAATAGCCTTTTACTTTTAGCAGATTATCATCGGTAAGCCATACAACTGAATCCCATTTTCTTCCGGATCTTGCATCGTAAATGACGCCATCCACATATTCATTTTCTTCGGGGTCGTAGTGAAGCCCATTTGCTACATCTATTCCTAAAAGGTTCCTGGAGCGCAACGCAGGGTCAGGATTTTTTTCATCTTTATAATCATTCATTCCATTCTTATCTTCTTTAAGCCAAATAATTTTTGCTTTGAATTCTTCACTTTGTTTATAAACTTCAATCTTACAATTCCCGGCAGCGGTTATCCATGTGCCAAGTATTGCGTCAGGAGTATTCTGTGCCCGGGAAATAATTACCAATATTGAGAATAAGAGTGCTGCAATGATTTTTTTCATAATAATGTATATAGGATATCCCTTGAAGCTCAGCTAATAAATCTAAATATTTCAATTGAATGACATAATTAATGATTAAATAACTTATTCACTATATTATCAAACTGTAACGGGTTATCATTGTTTCTTATTGTTCAGGAAATGATTAATGCGTCGGAAATTAAAATACTGGAAGAATATTGGGCAACCAGACTTTTTGGTACCCTTGTATTGCTGCTCTTTATCAAATAAGAAGAGATAAGGTCTAAATAATATAGTCACCATTCACAACAATTCACATTTTAATACCGGGCTGCTTACTTAAATATATTGTCTTATTGTATGCTTTTACGATGGTTAAAAGCAAGTAAGCACCTGGATATAGATAGTCTTACTGCCATTAAAAATATCAGCTCTTTACCTTAACAGCCTCCCGTATTGCCCGTCCTGCCGCATCAAGGTTCGCTAACGACATTTCGGAATATTTACGTGATAGAATGATCCCGTCAGCGCCGGCCTTCAACGCGGCTTGGGTAGCGGCATAGGTATCATCAGGCGACGCAACCCGGCTGTTCTTCCCGGTGGGAATGTTGACGTCAATTCCAGGCAGTATGAGACAATTTCCCTTTACTCCTGACAAAGCACGTTTGGTTTCACGAAAAACATAATCCGCAGAAAGACCGGCTTTGGGAAGTTGATCAAGCGAGGCTTCATTACTATAATTAAGAAGGTGATTGTTGAAGCGCATCAATTCCTCCAGTGGAACATCACCGAATACTGTTGAACCAATATTACGAATGAAATTAGCATACCGTTCTCCACCGCAGTTATTATAAACCACAACTTTCAGGAAGTCTGCTTTTGCTGCGAGGGCTTCATAGCTGCGGGTAGCTCTGTAAAAAGGATTGAACGAATTGACATGCTCAATATGAAAACCAAGCTTCAGGTTTTTATTGACGCCTTTAACAGCTGCATATACCTGCCCGAGTACCTGGTGCTTGCCCTGATCAAACAATTGGTCCCATGCAATGATTTCAGGATATTCCAGCAGCAGGCGGTTAAACTCAACATAATAGCCATCGCCGGGACGATTCCCTTTAAGGGATGCCTGCACAAATTTATTCAGTTTGAGATAGCCTTGTTTCGCACGTTCAAAGTTTATTCCCCGTTCTTTGGCCGCACGTTGGTGGTGTTCACAAAAGCAGGTGGCGCGTGATGAATCAATAGTCTGGAAGTGACTCGCTCCCAACGCATTTAAGAGAGGCCCGTTATGTTCATTGAATAACAGTATACCATCCACATCATAGGACTTGCAGATATCGGTAACCAGGGCCGTCCAAAACGCCTGCACCTCCGGATGAAAGAGACACAATGTGTCTGCCCTTCTTCCTGACAAGTCAACTTCAGTGCATTCTTTTACTCCCGGCACATCGGGCCTCCATTGATCTTCCACCGAAGCAAATACTTTGATGCCGCGTTTTTTAGCTGCAGGGATAACTGAAGCAAGGATATCGAAGTTGGCATGCTCGGGAGCGCGGGTTTCTTTAAGTACTGTATTTTTGTAAAATTCGGGATGAGGAGTAGCATAATTGCCCCCGTGAAAAGTTTTCTCATCTGATTCCTGTGATCCGTGATCAGGAAATGGCTGCCCCGGAATCTGACGTCCTGAAAGGCCCCGCCCGTAAGTGAAAGTAGTAAGAAAGAGAGTGTTAATGGCTCCGCGTTTTTCCAAAATGTCCAACACCTTTTCAACACCTTCGTCTACAAATGACACAGCGCCAACCTGGACGCCCAGCATCATGTTTTCGCCGGGCTGGCTGGCTGTAATTGCCCGGAGAGGTGAAATGCCTGTAAGGGATCCGGTAGCCGCAAGGGCCGTGAGTGTGGCACTGTTTTTAATAAATGCACGTCTTGAATTGTAACGGACCATTGAGAGCATTTTCGATGATTTCTTATTATTCTTCATTTTATGAATTTATTACCGGGGATTAACTTTTTTATGCGCGCCCGGGTTTTCATTTGCGTTTATGCATTACGGTTAGGTTGTAGCTTCAATGAATCTTTCAAAATCTACTGCCTGTTCTATAGCATAAAAGAGGCTAAGTAAAAAACATTATAGAAATAAAATCACTTTTTGTCTACAAAATCTTTTAAATAGCTGCAGGTATTATATGCTTCTTCAAAAAATTCCGTTTTGCCATAATCTTTCACCAGGCGCGGAAAATATTTGTTGTACTTGAAAAGAAGAAAATCTTTTGAATTATTGTAACCAAAATCATACGCGGGCTGCTTTTCATTTCTTTTTTGTGCACATTTAGCCGTCATAAACAAACAGCGGGCCTGTTTATTTTTATCGGTGTAGGCATTCATGGCTTTTTGAAAATATTTCTCAGCAGTATAACACCCATAGTACTCACGATCAAATGGCAGCGCATCCCCCGGAACATAATAACCATCGCTTCCTGAACGGTAATATTTTATAAGCTCCCATGAACGTCCATAATAGGTCATATTGTAATAACCAATAGCAAGTTTATAAAGATCCGCAGCTGTTGCGTTACCTTGCTTTTCTTTGTTTGTTAACCGGGTCATTTCTTTTAAAAAACTTATCTTATTAAAATTGCCATAATCAAATGGAAAAGTACTGTCCTGGCTATCAAATAAAATATCTGCAAAAGGATTTCGGTTGAGCTTTATTAATTCTTTGTTTTTTATATTACCCAGCCACTGCACTGCAAGGGTAAAGTTATAATCGCGAATATATGAAACGGCAATTACTTCCTTTATTTTATCTATATGTACCGGGAAATTATTGCAAATGAAATTTTCCCATGCGGTTTTCTTAGGCACCTTCATTAATTTATAAAGTGTGAGCGCATCTTTTGTTTGCACATTGTTCTCCAAAAAGTATTCGGCTGAATAACTTTGCTTCGTGATTGCTTCCCCATTGCCAATGCAGAGCGCTTCTTTATAAATATCTTTTTGAGCATGATAACGCTTTGCAAGTATTTCAGCAAAAAAGTTTCGATAGAAAATCTGCCAGGGCGTTTCCTGCAAATCTCCCGTAACCTTATTCATGAAACTTTTATTTTCTTCAAGCGCTTTTTTTTGTAACCATTTTACCTGGGGCAATATTGCGTTCTCAAACGTACTGTCAGCAACTTGTTTCTCATTAACCATAATTAATAATTGGGTTAATGATGCCTGGTCTTTTATTTTTTTAGGAGGATTGAGCTCACTGATATTTTGCAAATATTTTTTTGCTTTATCGTAATCTTTTGTTATATAAGAAAGATATGCTGCACCTGTCTCGAATAATGCTTTTCCGGTCGTAGCGGGACTTTGCGCAATTTCATGATAAAAATTTTGCAGGGATTTGGCCTCATTAAGCCATGCATTATTTTTTTCACCGGCCTCTGTATCTTCCCAGGATATGTACATTCTGTCGCCTCCTTTTTGCGCAGAAAGTGCATGCGAGAAATAGTTTTCTTCTATTTTGTTTATTTCGCGTACGGCAAGCACTTCAAGCATTTCGGTTTTGGGAGCCAGCGCAAAAATCGTTTTTAAAGCTACCTCTTCATTATTAATACTTCCCAATGCAAAAAGTCCAAGTAGGTTTGCCTTTTCTTCATTTGTTTTGCATAAAGCAAGGCAATTTTTTCTGTCATCTTCATCGAGCCTCTTTACACACCAGTCGAAACTCATATAATTAGATACCTTTTTTACAGATGACCTGCTAAATTGTTTGCTGAACAGCAATGCGGCCTGATATTTATTTCCGCTTCTTAACAAAGCGCCTGCTTTTAATGAGGTGGCAAGATCCTGCAATATGCTTTGGGATTTGTTGTTGCCAATCATTTCATCATAATAGCGGATGCAATCTTTTATATTGCCACTGTATAAAGCAAGCCTGGTGATTTGATAAGCATAGCGAAGTTTAATGAAATCTTTTTTGGTGCCGGCATATAACTGTTTACCGCTTTTTATTAAGAGATCCATTTGCATGCTATCGCGTTTTGAGCCATCCCAGTTATTCCAGCTACCTGTAACGTTTGGCTCAACTTTTTTTGCATAGATTAAATACCCAAGTGCTTCAAAGTCTTTATGTTGCAGAAAATATTTTGAAATGCTGTTAATTTTTACAGAATCTGATAAATAATCATTTTTGCCTTTTTGCATATTTTCATAAAGAGTTGTCAGCTCATCGAAGCTATACCTGCAAACAAAATCATAGGCCTCCTCCCGGGTTGCTTTATTGCCGCAATAGGAAATCCATTCTGCAGAAGTTGCATGTGCCGCATCTGCGGGCTCTTCTGTGTCATACAAAAAAAGCTCATTTGTATAAAAAAAAGGCTGATATCCTTTTGCGTCCGCTAAATTGTTGAGAAAAAAGCTGGTATAATAATCGTAGGGATCCGTTTCCGGTCCGCAGCCAATAATGTTATATGGAAATGTAAGCAGGCAAATATTAATGAAGGCAATCAAACATATTTTCCATTTCATTTGGAGTATATTTTGATAAAGTTAAAGAATCAAGATGGTAAAGAAGTACATTTATACTTCGTGTTTTTAATTCAGCCCTGATCAATTTTCCTGCGTTTATAATTTCATCGTAATCGCTTTGCTCTTCGCGTAGCATGTCGCCTTTTTTAAAAGAATAATTTTCAATAATTGTGTCCTTTAAAAAAGTATAACGGTTGTTATGTACAATAACAGAGCTTGTATGTTGAAGCAGGCTATCGGGCAATTCTTTTACAAGCCCTGTAAAAATATTATCATGAAATAACACCTTCCAGTCAAATAAAGGAAATGCAACATCCAATGGAAGGGGATACCTGTTAAGCGATAAAATATATTTTTTCAATTCATCACTTTCGAGAATGGAATTTTTTGTTCCAGGATTTTTCAGGTCCCCCATATTATAACACATGAGCATACCCTTATCAACCGGCGGAACTCCGGTTTTATAAAGATACCTGCATTGATAAAGACGAATTGTTGCCGAAATTGTTGCAGATGAAAACCCGGATTCATTTAATTGCACGCGTGCCAGCTTAAGCAACTGAAAATATTTTTCTTTGGTAGTGATTGTCCAATCACAATCAAATTGAATTTCGCGGGGCTTGTTCAAAAAATTTTGATTAATAATTCCCGAAAGAAGCTTGCAAATTTTTTCTGTCAACTCCTTAATGCCTGCAGAATCAGTATTTATCAGGGTTTCATTAGTTATAAACACAACTGGTATGGTTGCGAATAGTTTGTGAGAAGTATCCTTAAACTGAATTTGCGCAGCAGGTATTGCTCTATTGGTTTGCTTATCCCAGGTTACATCAAATAATTTTATATAAAGGGTGCTAACATGTAAGTTATTTAAATTGTTTTTTTCATAATCAGTAAGTTTATAAACAGATTTCCAGTAATAAAATGAACGATTGATAATCCGGTTTGCACGTTGAGTGCAACTATACATACATAATACACATGGCAAAAAAATAATTATTAAAATACGCATAGAAAATTTCTTCATAAATATTACTGCATAAATATCTTTTGCAAAGTATCATGAAATTTTTATTTGTGACTCATAAGTAAATATGATATGGATTGGTTGCATATTCCTTATGTCTCAAAATGAGGCTGTGAGATAACAGACATAAGCCAAATGGGGTTAGTACAATTGCAAGGCGATAATATTAAAACCGTCCAATTTGGGGCTACAACACACAATCATTTTTTCTTAAAGCCTGCATCTTATTATACCTTTAAAAAAATTATGAGCTTATGAAAGCAGGAACTTCCACTTTTATTTCGTTGCTGTTCACGTTACTTATTATCTGCACATCGGCACATGTGCCTTTATTGAACAAATCAGTCATGGGCAACGCTCCTCCAGGTACTGTAAAAAGATATTTATATGTTGCCGCTCCCGGCATCCGGGATTACCTTGGTTATGGCGGTCATGGGATACTGGTTTTTGATATTGATAACCATCATCGTTTCGTTAAAAGAATTGCCACCGGCGGCCTTCATCCTGATAAAACGCCTTCCAATGTTAAAGGCATTGCAGTAAGCATCGCTCTCAATAGTATTTATATCAGTACCATTGAATCTTTGCAACGTATAGACCTAACCACCAATAAACTGGTCTGGGAAAAACTGTTCGAAGGTGGATGCGACCGCATGGCTATTTCACCCGATGGCAAGACTATGTATCTCCCTTCTTTTGAAAAAGGTTTTTGGAATGTGGTTGATTGTGCTACCGGCGACATTATTAAAAAGATTGACGTTTTCAAAAGGGCACATAATACCATCTACGGACTATCCGGGAAGCACGTTTATTTGGACGACATTGCATCTCCATGGCTTTATGTATCAGATGCAAAAACACATAAGCTTGTAAATAAGATCGGCCCCTTTGCCAATTTCATTCGCCCCTTTACCATTAACGGTAACGAGACGATTGTTTATGTCACTGTAGACAGCCTGTTAGGCTTTGAAGTCGGAGATCTTACAACTGGTAAAAAGCTGGCTCATGTTGCAGTAGGAGGATGGGAGGCAGGTCCGGTGAGAAGGCACGGCAACCCGAGCCATGGCATTGCGCTTACGCCCGATGAAAAGGAATTATGGTTAGCCGACGGGCACAACATGCGTGTACATGTTTTCAGCACTGTGGTTCCATATCAGCAATTAACCACTATCCCCCTGCAGGATATGCCGGGCTGGATAACCTTTAGCATTGATGGAAGCTATGTATATCCTTCAAGTGGCGAAGTAATTGATACAAAAACCCGTAAGATAATTACCACACTTCAGGATGAGTTTCACAATAATGTAGCCAGTGAAAAAATGGTGGAGATAGATTTTACCGGCAATAAAGCAGCGAAGGCAGGTAACCAGTTTGGTATCGGGGATGTACGATAACCGGGGCCATGTTGAATAATGAAGAGGCGTGGCTTCAGCTTCCTGTACCGGTACATGACTACCGAACCAAAACTTCTGCACTACTGCATTGAAGAATCCTCATCTGCCGTAACATATTGTAAAATATTCTTATTAAAAATTTGCCCGCAGGCAGGCAGGTTTTTATATTTGTATTGGTGCAGCACCTGGGACCCATATGATATAGTAATTGAAAAGTATTAGCCTTCGACAATCGCTACCTGGAATAAGTAAAGTGAAAGGTTCGAGGGTAAATATTTTAAACCAAAAAAATTAAAATCTTTAGATTCAATCCGAACCAACTTTTATACCAAAGAAACCGTAGTAACAATAATGCGGGTTAATAAATCACATGCATATTTATGGTATTCCCACCAGGCTTCATTACCTCAAGTTGGTAAACACCATGAACGGAATACTTATCTAACTGTATCGTTTCTGAACTACTGCCTTCTGCATGGTTGATTTCTTTTGATATTATTACCTGGCCCATATTATTGATCAACTTTAATCCATACACTCCCGCTGATTGGTTGGTAAGCAGCAGGTTAATATTACCATTGACAAGAGGATTGGGATAAATCGAAATACTTTGTTTTACATTAGCCATAAACACTTTCACCACGATGCTGTATTCTTTTTTCCCGTTCACACCTGTACTCAATATACGGTAATAATTATATCCCTGTGAAGGGTTTACGTCAAGCCAGTTGTAAATGCCCGAAGCTGTGTTGTTGGCTGCAACTGTAGTGGCCGGAATATATTGGTTTCCGTCCACGGACTTTTCCAGGCTGTACTGTTTAAGGTTGCTTTCGTTTTCTGTTTTCCATTCCACCGCTATACCCTCATTTTCCTGGTATGCTTTTACTAACATAAAGGTTAAAGGCAACACCGTTGCCGGTTTGAATACAACCCGAAAGCGATTGGCTGCGGAAGAACCCGGCATATTTACAATATTGAAATCTATAGCAGTAGTTCCGCTAAGATTAAGTTGTGTACTCGTATGAAGGTAACTGTCTTCCAGGAATCCGGTTAATTCCGGACGATCTAATTGTACTGCCGAAAATTCAAACCGGTACTTCTGAACTTTTTCACCTGTAAGATTCAGGAATATGGTATCATTTTGAACGATGCTAAATCTTCTTTCAACCACCAATAGGGTATTGCCATTTTTTATCGATAAATTTTCAGATACGTTGCTGAATTTGATGGCATCCATATCATCCACATTATTGCTGTAACTATCATCATAATTGCTAAGTACTCCGTCTATCATATAAGTACTGCTGTCTGTATTTACACCAAACAAACTGGTACGCAATTGCGGTTGTGGTACAGGCGCTGCTACAGAAACCACGGCGCTGCTGGTTTTAGCTGCTTCTTTGAAAGTAAGAGAGCCTCCCGTTCCTGCCCCTTGTACAAAGAATGCCTGTCCGCTCTTAATGTAATTATTTGCACTTCCGACGGCTCCGTAACTCCCAAGGCCTGGTGTGACTATATAATCCATTCCATTATAAGAAAAAGTCTGGTAACCGCCGAGGCCATAATTGCCTCCCAGGTTAGGGTCCCATAAATAGAAAAAATCTTTTAAACCAGTTTTGGTAATGTTGGGCATATCCAGGGCAGAAGGATACGGATTTCCGATGGCAGTAAACTCATTTGCATTCACAGTTATTGAGGGTAGATCTCCCATATACAAATCGCCATTGGAGCGCAAAACAGTTTGTGTGGCCACTGAATTGAATGCATTGGCGGTTCTGTCTCCTCTTACAAAAACCATATAACCATCCGTAGCCTTAATTGTGACAGTATTGGTATTGGCAATGCCAACCCATGTATTGTTTGCAGGATTGTACCGTTTCATAGAGGGTGTGGCTGAGTAAAGATCAAAACCCGCTGCAGTGCCACCAGCTCCCGTGATTTGTATGCCATAGCCGGAAACCGGGTTAGAAGTATTATCGGTTGCCCCTTCCTGCCAGGTTTGCTTTACTGTTTGTGTGGTATTGGTCGGAATCGATAAAAACCGCCAGGCCTTATGGGCGGAAATATAGCGTTCCACTGTTACATTACCGGTAATTGCTCCTGCTGATGCGCCTACCATGGAAGTTCCATTTATATCACTTTTTAGCGTGAGGTTGCCTGACGTATTAAGTGTGCCGGCACTCACAATAACTGTACCTGGCAAAGTGCCTGCCGTAATGGACAGTGGCGTATTTAATAAAGAGGTTCCTCCCGAAATGGTTAGATTTTTAAGCACCTGGCTGCCTGTTGTAAAATAAAGGGTGGAAGTACCACTAACTATAAGGTTTGATGTAGATGAGCCTGCCAATGTTCCTGTAGTGCCAGACCTTATTATTTGTGCTGCACTTAAGGTTGAGCCTGGCGTAATTGCAGTTACGGCATCCATTACATCGAGTGTGCCGGCAATAGTAAGGTCACCGCCGGTAGCTGCATTTACCTGGTTGGAAACTTTAAAGGTATGTTCTGATCTTGTAAAGTTTACGGGAGTGCTGCCTGTGCCATTCGTATTAACGCCCCAGTTGGCAGCTACATTTAAATTGCCTGTACTTTTAGAATATAATATTGTGGAAGGAGTTACGGTCACGACACTACTCAACACATTTGCACAACCACCGGATGCTGAATTATTAACGCTCACCTGGAAAGAACCACTGTTGGAGGTAGTTAAAGGATTCATTGTATAAGAAGCCGATGTAGCTCCTGAAATATTTGTGCCATTTCTTAGCCACTGATAACCGGTGGCATTTGTTGCTGTTATTGATAAAGTTATTGTATTGCCTGTCGCAACAGTTTGGGAAGATGGGGAAGGCTGTAGAGATATTACAGTATTCAGATAAGCTATGCTGCTGGTAATGGTACCCCCTGTGTTTGAGACGGCAACTTCATATCCTCCTGCATCGGCTGCCGATACATTAGATATTGTATAGGCAGATGAAGTGGCTCCTACGATAGCAACTCCATTTTTTTTCCATTGATACGTTAAGCCAGCGCCTGTAGCAGTTACAGAAAAAGTTACATTGTTGCCTCCTGCGGGGCAGATAACCTGAGTTTGTGGCTGTACCGTAATCACAGGGCTCGGAATGCTCAACGCATCTGTATTATAGGCCACAAATGCCGGATCACTCATGCCGCCCGGTTTAATAATGAGGCTTACGACTGAACCTGCATTTCCGGCGGTTAAATTAAATTGAGATAAAAGCAGGCCAACCAGCCTTATATCCTTTAGTTGATTCGTTAAATTACCACCTGTAATAATTGCTGCATCGCATGTAGAATTACTTAGCGTATACAGATCGCAGGAATAAGTTCCAAGAACGCCAACAGATGTCCATGTTACAGCCACTGTGTCTCCAACAATTGCGCCTGAACTATTAATAAAATATAATTTATCGCCCGCACCTGCTGGTTGTGCTGTTTGAGAAAAAAGTATATCCGGTTTGGTGTCGCTGATCGAGCTTATAACTATGTTACTTATTGGGAAAGTAATAGATGCCGTTGCAGGAATATTTGTAATCCCTGTACCGATGTTTAATCCATTTATCCCATCAGTAAGTACGTCATTCATTCTCAATGATGGCAACGGTGTACTATAACCGTTGGCCACTCCATCATACAATGTGCCTAAAGCAATAAAGGTAGACCCTCCCGTTACAATTGTTCCTCCAATGGAAGTTAGAGGTAATGCCTTAAAATTTGCACTGGTATAAAAAACCCCTTTTGTCGTTAATAAAGCATCATTTACTCCTGTTGAATAAATCACAGAGTTATAGGTAAACCCAAGTACATTATTACTATTATCCGGTTTTATTGAATTATTGGAAGCTACCGTGGATTTCCAGTATCCGCCATAATCCGTATAAATTTCTGTTACCTGCGCTTTGGAACTGCCATTAAACCAGAGGAAAACTAAAAACAATACAAGGCGTTTGCCTGTTAACGTAAAATTCCTGATTTTCATTAAATAGTTTTAGGATATATATGGATAAAACGCCTTGGAAGCGTACATATCACCAGCAGACGGCTAAAAAAAATGGCAGCCATCCCTCCACTTATGAAATAAGGAGATCCTGCATAAGACCTATTAAAACACGCATTAGTATCAGAAAAACCATCTTTGATTAGTGAATATAACAACAGGATGCCGATAATAACTCGTATAATTTTTTTCATAGGTGATTGGATCGGAGATTGACCATCGCTTTTATCGTAATAATTACAGCTACAATTGGCTAACAAATATAACGGGGGAATTAAAATTATATTGCATATATCCATAATCTAAGAGGCAAGAAGGTATTATGCTGCCAACTATATGGTATTATCGTACAAAATAAAGCTGTAAGCCTCATAATGCTTTCACAACGTGCAGTATTCAATTCAACACATCTTTTTAATGTTGGCACAAGCGGGGCGCCCGGGCCGGGAAGGTTTTTATATGCCTCGAACAATCGGGGCTCCCGCTTTTACAGTATTTTTGAATGTTTATTATATTTTATGATGTGAAATAATTTTACAGCAATGAAACGGCTGAAAATTTACATTTGCGCGTACGCCTTCCTGTTAGTATCGGTTACAACACTGCATGGGCAGCCGTTCCCACGATTTAAAGTACCGGCCTTTTACAGCAGGACCGTTGAAAAAGCACACGTTGATTTTGCTGATAATGCCATACAATTTTTCAAAGAACTCACTGTGGGCAATGGTTTCGTATTTGATACAACCAGTAATATGGAAGATCTCAATGATGCCCTGGTTACCCATTGGGAGAGGTTGCCGGGGCGGCACCCCGGTTTGAAATTGTCGCATTTTACGGAAGCACAGAAAATCGCCATGCATGAATTGCTGCGAAGTTGCCCGAGCACCCAGGGTTATCTCACGGCTACAGCCGTATGTGGATGCATATCGTGAAATAATTGGTTTTAATTCGTGTAATTTGTGGTAGAAAATAATGCGCAGCACCTGGCATTTTTTGAGCGCCGTCATCTGGTCTACCGCCAACAGCAAACAACTGTGGAGCCTGCTCTCAGTTGTTGACGTAAGCCTGGCCGCTATGGGTTTGTATGCTGTAAATACCCAAACCTGTTAAGTAGTCACTTACAATTATATTTTTCCTTACCGTTTATATAAATTCTGCCCCAGTCCTAATAAATTAGTTTGTCTACTAATAGATTAGTAGTATATTGCTCAAAAATTAATTATCTATGATAAAACTTGCAAAACGTGAAGAGCAGATAATGCAGGTTTTTTGGGATTTGGATACAGCCTTTATACGGGATATTATTCCATTATTGCCCGATCCGAAACCTCACTATAACAGCGTGGCAACCATGATTAAAATATTGGAAGAAAAAGGTTTTCTTGACCATGAAACAACCGGCAATATGCATAACTATTTTCCGGTTATCAGCAGGGAACATTACCAAAAGTTTGCATTAAAGGATATCGTGAGTCAATATTTTGATAACTCGTACCCGCGTATGCTTGCATTTTTTGCAAAAGAGCAGAAGCTGACCGACAAGCAATTGAATGAGATTGTAAACCTCATTAAAAAAGATAAAAAATGATCCCATATATATTATACGCTTCGCTTATTCTTACGGCCTGTCTCATTTTTTATAAGCTGCTCCTCCAAAAAGAAACTTTTTTTTATTTGAACAGGTTCGTGCTTCTCTTATTTATTATGCTGGCTTTTGTTTTACCCGTAATTCATATACCTCAGGAAATGTCCTTTAGAAAAACACCTGCGCCTGTAAACATAACATCAACGGAACTGTCAGTTAAAGCAAACAATACAACAGCCATAACAGGAGAGACTGCAACAGTTGTTGAACCCGTTCAAAAAAATCAATTCATAAACTTTGAACAGGTTATGCAGTGGCTTATTTATTTATATTGGTTTGGCGTGGCCATCTTTGGCCTTAACTTTTTGATGCAGGCAATAGTATTGCTTTACAAGGCATATTCAAGGCCGGTCATTAAAGACGGAAAATTTCGCATTATTGAAATACCCGGTGACAAAGCTCCCTGCTCATTTGGAAACAACATCTTTATTAACCCCGCAAAATATGACTGGGAAACCTATAACCAGGTATTGCTTCATGAAAAGATTCATATTGACCAAAAACATACAGTGGATCTTCTTCTTGCGGAGATAGTCCTCATTTTTCAATGGTTCAATCCATTTGCATGGTTGTGGCGAAAAGAATTAGAGAGCAATCTCGAGTTTTTTACGGATAATAAGCTGCTGCAGTATGATGCCGTAGAAAAAGAAAGTTACCAGTTGAGCCTGCTAAAAGTTGCAGCGCCCCATTTCCCCCTCAGTCTTACGACAAATTATAATCAATCACTTCTTAAAAAAAGAATACTCATGATGAACGCAAAAAAATCCAACGTACATACAATGTGGAAATATTTTTT
>JBDTZL010000057.1:0-7183 GCA_040005125.1 Ginsengibacter sp. | reverse complement strand
TATACCCGGTGCAGCCTAAAATATAATTTTAAATACTTTATTAAAAACAAATCTCAAAAACAAAAATGAAAAAGTTCATTACACTCGTTTTAATTTCAGCAGGGATATTTGGATTCTCTACTATCGCAAACGCTCAAAAGATCGGCTTCATCAGCGCAGATGAAGTTATCCAACTGATGCCTGAAGCTGCCGCAGTTCAAACGCAGCTCGATGAATTCCAGCAATCACTGTATAAAAATGCAGAAGATCAGAGAGCTTCTTTAAATGATGCTGTTCAAAAATTTTATAAAGACTCATCAACAATGAGCCCCAGCTTAAAAGAAGTGAAAAGAACAGATCTTCAAAAGCAGGTCCAGGACCTAAGCGGTATAGACCAGAAAATTCAAAACCAGTTTGAGCAAAAAAGACAGGAACTTTCTTTGCCGATACAAAAGAAATTACAGGCAGCCATTGAAGAAGTGTCGAAAGAAAATGGCTATACTTATGTATTCCCGAGAGAGGCCTTAATTTATATGCCACCTACCAGCGATATTGGCCCATTAGTGAGAAAAAAGCTTGGTTTGAAAGAACCAGTGCCCGGAGAACCCAAAATTACTCCCAAGATAAAATAAAATAATTAATAACATTTGGCAAGCCATCCATTAAAAGGGTGGCTTGTTTATTTTTGTGACATGAGTACATCCCCAATCGGCGTTTTCGACTCGGGCTATGGAGGTTTAACAGTCCTAAAAGAGATTGTAAAACGTCTGCCTGTTTACGATTATATCTATCTCGGCGACAATGCAAGAGCGCCTTATGGAACAAGATCGTTTGATACGGTTCATGAATATACTTTGCAATCGGTTGAATGGTTATTACAAAAGGGTTGCCCTTTGGTGATCCTTGCCTGCAATACCGCATCTGCAAAGGCATTGAGGACTATTCAGCAAAAAGACCTGCCAAAATATGGCAACAACAGCCGGGTGCTTGGCGTGATAAGGCCCAGCGCCGAGATCATCGGTAATTATACCAAAACACGCCAAATAGGAATACTCGGAACCAATGGTACCGTAGAATCACTATCTTATCCTATTGAAATCGACAAATTTTTCCCGGACGTAAAGGTGTTCCAGCATGCCTGCCCTCTTTGGGTTCCGCTTGTGGAAAACAACGAATATGCCTCGCCAGGGGCAGATTATTTTATACAAAAGGATGTGGATGGCCTGTTAAGCAATTCCGGGGAAATAGATACTATTTTACTTGCCTGCACCCATTATCCGTTACTTTCGGATAAAATTGAAAAATATGTCCCAAAAGGAGTTCAGCTGATTTCGCAGGGAGAGATCGTTGCCGTAAGCCTCGAAAATTATTTACAACGCCATTCCGAAATCAATGAAAAATGCAGTAAAAGTAGTCATCGGCAGTTCTTCACAACCGATTCAACGAAAGACTTTGATAAACACTCTGCCGTATTCTTCGGGGAAAAGGTAAATTCAGTTCATGTAGATTTAAAGTAATGTGGAATATTCGTATAATTCGCATAATTCGTGTCCCAAAATTTAAAATCTTTCCTTACTTTTGCAACCCTTTCACAAACAGCAGGGATGGTGCCCGGCTGGTGAGTATGAAAAAATTTTTATAAAGGAAAAAATTAAAAATAATGCCAGGGAAAAAACGTACATACCAACCTCATAAGCGCCGTCGCAAAAGTGTGCATGGGTTCAGAGAACGCATGTCTACAGCTAATGGCCGCAAAGTTTTGGCAAGCCGCAGGAAAAAGGGGCGCCATAAGCTTACCGTTTCTGATGAACACGGAAGTAAAAAATAATTTGAATATAAATTATATAGTGAATAGCCTCTTTTGCGGGGCTATTTTTTTATTTTAGTACTAATGTTAGATTTAAGAACAAGAATAAAAAGTAGTCGCACACAAAGGCGGTAAGGTTCACAAAGCTTTCTTCTTTGAGTTACTTTGTGTCTTGGTGGTTCAAAGAAAAAAGAATAAAAAAAGCCATAAAGATCCAAAGGTTCACAAAGTGCCTGTATGTTTTATTCAACTTCTAAATAAATTTCTTCATTCAACACGCATTTACTTTCAAGCCCGGTGAAAAGCTGAAAAGCAGGAAACTGATTCAACAGCTTTTTAAAGAAGGAAAATCATTTCCCCATTTTCCTTTCAGGGTAATCTATTTGCAACCCGAAAATAATCGTTCTCATTTGCAAGCTGCCTTTTCGGTAAGCAGCAAAAATTTTAAGAAAGCAGTTGACAGAAACCGGATTAAGAGATTAATGAGAGAAGCATACCGTTTGCAAAAGTTCTCATTGCAGGATGAACTGGAGAGGAGCGGGAAATATCTTGCAGCCTTTATAATTTATACAGGTCATGAGTTACCTGCATATGATACTATCTCTGCAAAAATGGCTACGGCGCTTCTTCGCCTGGGGGAAATTGTGCAATAAATTTCTTCTAAATAAATTCGGGGAAGTTATTTTACAAAAATAAATCAGGATATAGATGCCCACCCGGCTCCACTGCATATTTATCCAAATTGGTTATTCCTTCGTTTAACAATACGTCTTCATCTATAAAACAATTTCCGGTACATTCCGCTGACGGCTTGCTTAAAATATAAAAAGCAGCATCGGAAATTATTTCCGGATAGCGACTCATTTTCATAAGGTTTTCTCCGAAAGGTAAATTACGAACAGCGGCGGTTGCAATCGTTGTCTTCGGCCATAAGGAATTTGCTGCAATATTATACTTTTTCAACTCGCCCGAAAGTCCCAGTGCAATCATTGTCATATTGTATTTACTCATCGTGTAGGCCAGGTGGTTAGTTAACCATTTCCGATCCGGGTTTAGGGGAGGCGAGAGATTTAAAATATGAGCATTCCTTCCTTTTTTTAAATAAGGAATACAGGCTTTACTTACAATAAAAGTTCCCTTTACATTAATATCGTGCATTAATCCAAAGGCTTTTAATTGTGTTTGCTCAAATTTATTTAAAGAGATTGCCGAAGCATTATTTACGAGTATGTCAATACCCCCAAAAGTGCTTACAGCATTTTCAACAGCTTGTTGTACCTGGTCTTCAAACCGGATGTCACACTGTATAGCAAGAGCTTTACCACCTGCTGCTTCTACTTCTTTAGCCGCGCTAAAAATAGTTCCGCCAAGTTTGGGATTTTCTTCAATTGATTTGGCCGCAATTATAATATTTGCGCCTTCTTTTGCAAGTCTTAAAGCGATAGCTTTACCAATACCCCGGGAACCTCCTGTGATAAACACTGTTTTGTTTTGAAAACTCATACGCTGTATTGTAGATGAATAATTTTTTAAAATTAGGGGCAAATAAGGAATAAGAAATAAGAAATAAGAAATTAATAAGAAAGTTACAGATAGTGAAAAATTCGAAACTTAGAATTTCAGAAGCCGACCTTATTCAAAAATGAAATTTTTGTATTTAAATCAGGAATCAATCCCGAATAATAATAGCTTCAACTTTTTTATTTCTTATTTCTTATTTTTCATTTGACCACGGCTACATCTTTTACGCTGCCTGTACGCCTCAGCACTCCCCATCCCTGCAACTCGCCTTTTATGGCTTTGTTGAACGATTTTATAAGAATATAATACATAAGCTGGCGATATATCAAACGTTGGGGAAGCATCCATACAAGCTTGAGATGATTTTCTTTTTCAAATGCAAAAGCAAGCGCTGCGCCTGCAATATCAATGCATGTAAAAATTATATAGTAAAAAATAATGTGTGGAATGCTGGCGACAATTATCCCGAACGATGCTGCAATAAGGCTGAGAACCAAAATGATATCTGCGAGCGGAGCAAGAAAAGGCAATATCATTTGATAAATTAAAATATTGGGCATGGCAATCATTCCAAAATTTTTATACCGGGGATTGAAAACAGTACCGCGGTGTTTCCAGAAACATTGCATTACACCAAAGCTCCACCTGAACCTTTGTTTTAAAAACTGCCTGAAAGTTTCAGGAGCTTCTGTATAAGAAATTGCAGACGTACAATTTCTGATGGTATAGCCCTGCATGTGCAACCGCATAGTAAGATCGCAATCTTCGGCAAGCGTATCGGTGGTAAAGCCTCCTGCAATCAAAATAGCATCTTTGCGGAAAGCACCAATGGCACCGGGAACTACTGTAATGCAATTCAGTAAATCAAAAGCCCGCCTGTCAAAATTTTGCGAGGTTACATACTCGATGCTTTGCCAGCGCGTGATCATGTTTACCTGGTTACCCACTTTTACATTGCCTGCAACAGCTGCAACATTTCCGTTGTCAAATTTTTTCATCAGCTCAGTTACTGCATCGGTTTTAAGCTGCGTATCTGCGTCTATACATACGACAAAATCAGCATTTGATTTTTCAATTCCAAAATTTAATGCAGAGGCTTTGCCTCCATTAGATTTTGTATAAACCTGCACTTTCGTATTAGTTATAAAATGCTCCCCGACTTTTGAATAAGTGTGATCTTTACTCCCATCATCAACAAAAATAATTTCAAGTTGCGGGTAATCTTGGGCCAAAAGACTGTTTATTGTACGAATAGCATTTACCTCTTCATTATACGCAGGAATAATGATGCTCACCAATGGCCATTTACTTTTATCGGCAGGAAGAAACCTGGTAATTTCTTTTACCCTTGATTTTGTTTCTTTACTTTTTTGAATGCTTGCCAATACAGCCATAAGCACGATACGCGCGACCGATAATACAATCCCAATAATAAAAAGCGAAAATAAAATATGCCCGCTCCAGTACCCTGCTTCAGCGAGGAAAAAATTAAATTTCATTGTCCACCTGTCGCGGGAAGATGCCACCTCCGGCATTACTTCATCTTTGGTTTTGCCCATAAGGTCAGCAACAGTAGTAAATACATACCCGCGCTCTTTGAAATACTCAATTATTCGTGGGAGAGCTTCCACGGTAGCCCGCCTGGTTTCCCCACCGGCATCATGCAATAAAATGATACTCGCATTCCCTTCTTCTTCCAGTCTTACTACTCTTTGAAAAATACTGTCTGCACTTATATCCGGCGCCCAGTCATTAGGATCAATGCTTTCATTGATGGTTAAATAATTTTCACTCCTGCTTCTTTCAATTGGCGCAAGCTCTTCGAAGGTCTGGGGCTGGGAATCAGCATTGTAAGGCGCTCTGAACAGAATGGTAGAATGCCCTGTAATGCTTTCTATGAGAAGGCGTGTAAGTTTCATTTCAAGCGCTGCCCTCTGCAAACTCATATCGGCAATATTGTTATGCGTGAAAGTGTGGTTGCCTATTTCAAATCCATCCTTAAATTCTCTTTGAAGAATGGGAATATTTTGTTCTGCATTGATACCTACAATGAAAAATGTGGCCGGCACCTTCTCCCGTTCCAGTATATCAAGAATTTTTGGCGTGTATTCTTCACTTGGGCCATCATCAAAGGTGAGAATCAGTTTATGCCCTTTTCCTTCTACAGTATCTTCAGCAAATTTCCTTATCACATATCCGGATGGTAGCTGAACATAATTCTGTTCAGCAATCAATTGTTCGGTGCTGTCAATCTCCAGGTTAATTTTCCCCGGCTGGGGCGAAAACATGATATCAAGAACTTCTCCCTCGCCTTCAAAACCCACATTATTTAAAATAACGGGAATCGTCGTAAGTGAATCAAAATTAAAAGGCTGCGCTTTTAGTGATGCATTATTCAGTTTACGGTTGTAATATTTCCACATCCGCTGGTCCTCACTTCCAAGCCTCCACAATGCGGTTCCTGCTGTAGGAAATTCATCACTGAACCTAAGGATGTTAAAAGTGGTTGCTGCATCCGTAAACCATACTTCATGAAGGGTTGTATCAGTAGATCCATCTTTATTAATTATTTCTGATGCATAGCTAAAATGAAGATTGTAGGAATCATTATCATAAATGATGTTTGCATTAAGCCCTTTGGCTTTATTGATTGCATCATTATAAGTATAGGATGGCTGTTCATACTTTCCGTTGGCCCACTGGTATCCAAAACCTCCTACTCCCAGGATTATTTTTGAGGAAGGGACTCTTGCAGCAGTCCATGATACGGCATCTTCAATCCATTTTTGTGCGCTTATAGGTCCAGGACCAGTTGAATTATTAGACTGGTCATACGCCATTAAAACTATATAATCATTATACGCTGATAACTTCGGGTAGTCGTAATCGTTATTCTTGGGTTCTACATCCATGCTTACCAGCATATTCCTTGCGTGCAGCGTTTCGTATAATTTTTTTTGAAATGAGGTGAGGGGCTCATTGTTTGTTTCTGCCAGTTCCTCAAAGTCCACATTAATCCCGCTAAGCTGGTAATAAGAAAGCGTATCTGTTACCTGCTGAATAAAACGGTTTCGTAAAATAGAATCGCTGAGTATTTTGTGAAGCAGTTTCCCATCAAAGCCCACAGCTTGTGATCTGAAATTGGAAAGCATGGGCAGTATACGCAGCTGTTTCTGCTTCATCAATAAAAGGCCCGCACTATCAATTCTCGTTTTAAGGTGATAAGTTATGGTATCAATAAAAAACCATTCAGGAAAAATCGTATTGAGTTTATCCGCATTTTTTTGAAGATCCGGAAATGAAGTATTGGCAGTCCATGGAGTATAAAACGCGGCCCTGATTACAGAAAGTGAATTGGCTTTTGAAGCAGATCGGTTTTTTACTCTTCTCAGTGAATCCGCTCTTTCTTTTCTAAATAAAAAATCTTTAAAGCCCTTATATTTTGCGTTCTGCGTATTTTTTAATGTAAGTGGGTTGGAAGGATCCAGTGTTGTTTCATATTCCCTCGCCTTAGCCTCCATGTTCGGTAAATTTGGCAAAGAGCCGCTGTACAAAGCAATCCCAAGTACTACAAAAAAGAAAACTGCTATCATGGCTAACACACGGGTTGTCCATTTTACACTTTTCCACCGGGTGGGCTTATTTGTTTGAAAAATTTGCGAGGTATTAGTATCCATAGAAGCTCATATGACATTTCATTAATAGCCTTTGTGTTGCCGAAAGTCATTGATATTTTGAAAGCAAAGATAGAGGTTAGATAATTTCCATTAATTGTTTAACATAATACCTGGATGGCAATAATTAGAAATTAATAGGGCCATAAGAAAGGCCCCTGTAGAAACAGGGGCCGTTTACCAAAACTAACTGCTTATGAGA
>JBDTZL010000340.1:0-23858 GCA_040005125.1 Ginsengibacter sp. | reverse complement strand
ATCATTGCCACCAGGTTTCGGGATCCTTAATTTAAAAACATCTCCTCATACTCGCCTTTGATCCGCTCCACATCAATTGCTTTCTCCGCATAATCATGAGCACATTTGCTCCATCGGGTGAGCTCATCATTTTCCATTTCCGCAAAAAAGTTGATAGCATTCAATAATTCAATGTCATCATCTAAAGCCACATTTATACCTGCACGGCTTTCCCTGAGATTGCTCCAGGGAGTGTTATAACTGGTAATCACAGGCCTGCCTCCTGAAAGCGCCTCATAAATCGCGTGCCCAAAATTTTCACTTTTACTTGGAAGAATAAAAACATGTGCATTCAATAAAACCTCTTTTACTTTTTGCGGCTCTATTTCCTTGTGATAATTTACTGTGATATTGCCAGGCAGCGTTTTAATTTTTTCTTTACACTGCTCCCAGTAATTTGTATCTTTTACGGGGCCGTAAATGTTGTATTCAATACGATACTTACAGGTATCCATTGCCGTTAGTACCCTTAAAATATTTTTCATCGGGCTGATAAGCGCAATGCTTACTAATTTTAAACTACCGGTCGTTTTTTCTGCAATAGGTATAGTGCCGATTTTATTAGGGAAATTTCCTGCAATAAAAACGATTGCCTCTTTACCAAAATATTTGTTGATATATTTATTTTCTTCCTCATCGGTAGCATGAAAACGAACTTTACGATGCTGTTTCAATAATTTAAAGATCTCCAGGTAAATTTTCTTTTTCCATTTTTTTTGCGACAACGCCCCCTGGTGAAGCATTCCCCTTGATGATAGGATTTTCTTCGGCGCTTTGCAAAATAACAATGGAACCATATTGAAATGCCAGGAAAACATGCCAATAATGTAAAGTATATCAGGTTTTAATTCTTCTACCTGTTTCACCATGTTGTCACTTCTTTTGTCAGGCCCCGAGTACCAAACCAGGGTATGGTCATTATAAGGCATCCATTCGCCTGTTGTAATATTTTCCAGTTCGCCTCCATTTAAATCGGTATCGCCGCAAAAAATGAAATACTGCACATCTTCATGAAATTCTTTTACGAGGTTGGCGATAGATTGTATAGGCCCGCCTGCACGAAAAGCGGGAAGAAACCAGGGAATGGAGATGAAGATCTTTGTCAGGAAGGTTGGAGGTTCAAGGTTGAAGGTTCAACCTTCAGGTGTAAACTTTTGCATTTCATAGATAAAAAAATCACAGGCTGGTTGTGGATCTTTATTTTCAATCGTTTGGATTAAATGAAAATCTTGTATATTTTTTTCAATCCATACTGTAAACTTCCTATACTTTACATGCTGGCTTTTCTGCCCGTCAATATCCCATGCGTAAATAATTACAAACCTTGTGGAAGACGAAAATAAGTGTTTCATATAGACTTCAAATACATCATCCTCCAGCAAATGATAAAGGACATCTAACGACAAAGCAAGACCGGCCTTGAATGTTTTTAAATTATCAACGAACCCCCTGTGGTCATAAATAAAAAAACTTTTTGTAGAGTCATTTTTGAAAATGTCAATGCATTTTTCTATTGCAGTTAGCGAGACATCCAAACCTATATATGAAGGGAATTCAAATTGTTGTAATTGATTACCATCGCCACATCCAAATTCTATTACTGTTGTGACATTATTTTCAACTACAAATTTATTGAGAACACCTGCTTTGTACATAGCAAGCGTTCCGTAGGATCCCGTTCCTGAAGTTCCTTCTTTTTGATAGCGTTTTTCCCAATAGTCTGCAGCAGAACGGTACCTGGTTTTAAATTTCGCATTTAGAATGAATTTTCCAACATTATTATTAAACAGGGATTTGTATAAAAACCACTTCAGCTTTTTCATAATCAATTTAATAATACTTTCCTGGAGAAATCGTTGTCTTTTATAACAAACTTCGAGGGGACAAAAAAGGTAGATTTCCAGCCGGAAATCATTGCGTAAATCAAAAAAACAGATTTAAATACATGGCCTAAAATAGTTTGCAATTCACAATCCGGGCGAATTGGGTAGTAAAAAACTAATGCCGTAAACAGGATCAACACAGGATATTTTGAACTGTTCTTTTTAAATAGATTTAGCACACCTCCATACAATAACCCTAAAAAAAACATAAAAAGGCATCCGCCAATTACACCAAAATTAATATAGGCATCACCCAAAGAGCTTAATCCCATAGATGTTCCTTCGGTGAGCCTGATGCCCGAATACTTAAAGAAAATTGCCTGGTCTCCTGCTTTTAATTTATCTGGAGCTAAAATCCGTGGTAAAATTGCCGCTTCGAAAATTTCGTACATCTCCTCCCCATCAGAAAAAGGTTGTTTACCAGGAATGGTTTTCATAATGTTGGTAATAATGAAACCCTGGTTGATCCGGACATTTGATTTTGCTATTTTTTCGAAGCTGAATAGACTATTATTCTTATTTTCTGTCTCATATAAATTTGTAAAAGTTTCTATGCCTCCTTCTGCCCCACCATTACTTATTGCCGTACGATAATTGTTCTTCAATAATTGAATTGTAAGTGCCAGGAAAATAAATGCCGACGCTCCTATTAATTTTGTTCTAAACTTTATTTTATATTTAATGGCAAATATAGCCCCCGTAAATATGATCCATGTTAGCAGGTCATGAAACATTCCCTCCCCAAGTGAAGATGAAATGATGGATCCCATTACAACTACCAGGGGAAGTACTTTTAATTGTTTGCTGCCTAAAATCAGCAGAAAAAGGCCGATAAATTTAAAGTTACCCAATAAATAAAAAACAAAGGCGAGGTCAGATGAAAAGAACGAAGACAGGATACTTATAAAAAAACCAATAATAATAAAGGCATAAGGAAGTTTGGGATTATTTTGTACAAAGAGCCGGATTCGCTTTTCATCAGCCACTTCCCCGTCTAAGTTACCTGCAAATAAATGCAAACCGGCAATAAACGCCAATACTGCGGGAATCGCATAACTGAAATATTCCATTTCAGGTATTTGCATTCTATACAAAAAGTATTGATATTTATCCAGGCCATTATAGGCCAGTGCGGGGCCAATAAAAAATTGTATGCACATAAATGAGCCGAGAAGGTATCTTATTGGTATAAAATGACCCATTGAAGCAAACAATAAAGCAAATTGATATAATGAAAGTAAGATGACTATATAACCTGCCCAGCTTAGGTCTATAAATGACAACCTGAGAATACATGCCACCAGGAAAAAAACGGGCCAGTTAAAATTTGGAATAAATATTGTTTTCAAAATATTATTATTTCGCACCTCGCGCCAACCCCTCTCCAAACGGGGAGGGACACGGAGTCCGTGTATACTTTATCATTATATTGATTGTTCAATGGCTTCACAAACCTCACCCCAACCCCTCTCCAAACGGGGAGGGACACGGAGTCCGTGTATACTTTATAATTATATTGATTGTTCAATGGCTTCACAAATTTTTTGAAAAGACCAATCTTGAATTATCTGCAAGGATTGGTTACCCATGATTCTTAAAGAAGCCTTTTGTAAACTGAATTGGTTCATTTTTTTTATTAGATCTTCTTTATTGTTGCTTTCAAAAACGTAACCATTTATTCCCTCCTGTATTAAGTCTGCAGCGCAGCCACATTTATTACTTACCAGTACTGCCTTACCTGAAGCCATTGCTTCATTTACCGCCAAACCCCAGGTTTCACCCGGGCCTTGTGATGGCAAAACCAAGACATCACAAGTTTGATAAATTTCAGGCATTTTACTTTGGTTCTGAAAATCAATAAAGTGGATACGACGTCGAAAATCCAAATTTTGTTCCAGCACTTTATTTTTTAAGATCGTTTCAAGATGGCCATTCCCAACCATCAAAAGATGTGCATTTTTTAAACCTGACTGAATGAAAGACTCTAATAAAAAAGACGGATTCTTTTTTTCTTCAAATTTCCCCGCAAACAGAAACACTATTTCTTCAATGGGTATACCTAATTGCTTCCTGACGTCATGCTGCCGGTCTTGCATAAAACGGTTATTATCGATGGCATGGGGGGCAAAAACAAGTTGATCATTTTTT
Organism: Ginsengibacter sp.; assembly: GCA_040005125.1. Taxonomy (GTDB): domain Bacteria; phylum Bacteroidota; class Bacteroidia; order Chitinophagales; family Chitinophagaceae; genus Ginsengibacter. Next base: position 19,788 of record JBDTZL010000340.1, on the reverse strand, counting down.
AAACCAAGTGCCCGGTAATATTCCCTATTAGCTGTTCCAACGTAGAGTGCCTTGTCAACATGCCTGTACACCCATCTCAAAAATACCCTTCGTAAATTTTTTTTTAATGAAAAGCTAATTCCTTCATCCAGCAAAGTAGAATCGCCACGAAATATGATTCTATTTTTTCCTTTAAAATACCTAATTACTTTTAAATGGCTTTTAAAATTCCAGCCAAAAACTAAAATCGCATCCGGATTCCACTGTTCTATTTCCTTTATTAAAGTTGGATTATAAATTCCTTTGAAATGATGAGAACCGGGTTCTTCAGAAATATTATTTACAAATCTATATTCATAGCCTTCCAGCAAAGGGATATCCCATTTCACATTTTTAGCAAAGCCGGGATCATATTTTGTATCTTTTTCCGATTGCCCCCAGGTATAAAAAACTTTGACCGCAAGATTTTTTCTTTTGGCTAATAGCTTAAACCAGGGCGCATTGTATTGAATTGGATGAGAAGTTATAATGGCCAGCCTTTTCAAATTACTCTCATTTTCAAATGTATATTTTCATCATAGATGGATTAAGCATTTAAAGGCATTGTTTTATTTGATAGCTTCCAAAGAAAACGCAGCATAAAACCTGGATGAATCTTCAACCTGTTTGAAATTCTCATCAACCGAATCATTAAACCTGCATATCCTTACTGATGAAAATCCCGTATCCAGTAATTCCTTCTTCAGAGAATCTTTATCCCACATCCATAAATGATGAGAGTTTCCAAATACCTCCATTGTTTTTTCTTTGATACCCCTTGGCCTGTTTTCAACTCCCAAAAGGGAGCTGCGCATAAATTTTATACTGGCTTCTGAAGAATGGTTCTTTTTATCTTCCAAATATAGGTCTATGCACTTTTCAAGATCAGGTAATACGCACCTGAATATTGCGCCCTTTTTCAACAGATCATAAGTATTTTTTAAGGCAAGTTTACAATCATTATAGGAAAGATGCTCAAGCACATGTGAACAATACACTGCATCACACGAATTGGCTTGTATTCCAGGTAATCCTTTTAATATATCACCATACAATACGGAAGACGGGAAATTAACCTTTTTTATGAGCCTGCCCAACAATGGGATTCTCTGCAGGCGCAATGTTGGTGATACGTCAAAATTGAGCCAGTTCGCCGGAGCACTTAACCCACAACCATATTGTACATTTAAACTCATACTGCCGTTTTACCAGAATCCGGTTTATTTAACAGTTTTGCAAGCTTTTGCGTTACAGCGCCTGCCGAGTATTCATTAAATTTTTCTTTGGTAATTTTTTCAGGGTCAAATAATTTTTTCCATTCAACATACTCCGTCATAAGTTTCGGGAATGTATCAGTAATCGTTTGTATATCATTTTCTCCATCAAAAATTAATACGATGCCGGCGCCCGATTCCTGTAATACTTCTACCGCGGTGCTTTCTTTATGTAATACTGCGAATATTGGTTTGCCAGACAATATTCCCTGGTAAGTTTTGGACGGAGTGTAATGCGGTTCGGTACTTCCCAGTATAAATATGCCATCGGCAATATCCAAGTGTACCAATACATCCAGGTAAGGAATTCGCTTAGGGTATTCGTAAACTATTGAATTATATAAATCATATTTTTCTGCTAATGGTTTTATGTTATAGCTCCCTGCGTCATTAGCCCTGCTTCCTGATCCTATAAAATGAAATTCGACTTTTTCAAAAAGATTTCTATTCGCCGTAATTGCTTTGAAGATAGCCTCCAAAACCACGTAAGCTTTTGGTAACATGGCGCCGGCATATACAAGTTTCAAGATGCCTTTTTCTTTACTAAAAAGATATGGGATAATATTCAACCGGTCAATGCCGGCGTGATCTGAAGCTTCGCCACCATAAGGCATAGCACCACATACTGCCTGCGTTTTTAAATGAGGGTTTCTTTCCAGCACAGCCTGATAATATCCCTCTGCCACACCTGTAATCAGGGATGCTTTTTTTACGGCAATAGTTTCAAGTAGCCTTGCAATTTTTGTGCTCATCCAATGTCGTGAAAAAATTTTATCACTTCCCGGAAAACGATGCACCCAGGGATCAATATAATCAATGCCATATTTTATGTTGGTTGACCGGTGTAGCCAACGCCCCAATAAAGCACAATAAAAAGATGGAACCGTGATGTATAAAAAATCAATCTTTTCTGATTGAATTAATTGCTTTGCCTTTTTATACAATTGAAAAAAAGCACGTAATCCAATATCCCCAATTATCCTTGGTTTGCTTATCCCAAAAGCATTCACTTTTACAACACGTAATCCTGCCGGCAATAATCTTTCTAAATTATAATCCAGTGTTTCTTCATAATATTTTTCATGTACCGTTAGAATTATCGGTTCCCAGCCAAATGATGGCAGGTGTTGTGCAAATAGCCTTGAGCGGTGCACACCTGCAAGATTACTTGGTGGAAAATGAGGACATAAAATAAGGATCTTTTTCAGATTATAATTTATTCAAAAATTTCCGCGATTCATTTTCCCAATTAAAAATTTCCAGGGCTAATTTATAATTTCTGGCTCGCTGCTTTTCAAGTTTATCTTTATTAAAATAAGCCTGAATCTGTTTTGATAGAGTCACGCTATCTTCAACAATAAAACTTTCACCTATATGAAACTCGTCATTAAATTTTTTTTGCATAGCAGTTTCAGAAAGTATAATCGCGTTGCCAGCTAAAAGATAAGTGAATATTTTATTTGTTAAACAGACATCCCTGTTTTGGGGCATATCCAATTCAACCGCTAATCCTATATCAAACTGCGAGGCAAATGATGGCAGGTCATCCGGTGGAATAATACCGGCCATATGAATTTGCTTTTTAATTTTATCCTCAATATTTTCTATATATGCTTTGAAATTATCACTAAGCCTGCCTGCAAGTGTAAGATGTATATCAGGATTATTCAAAAGCCTTAGTGATTCGATGATTGTTTCAAGGCCCCGCTGGCTACTGATAGTTTGACTAAACCAAAACAGATGAAGAATTTTGTCTCCTTTTTTTTCACGGAACCCAGGTTGTTGAACTAATGAAAAACAATTAAGAATCGTAATAATTTCTGTATTTAAAAGAGGAAAATTATGATTAATTTTTTCTTTTATTAACGGACTGGCTGCAGACAGATAATCAAGTGAAAGAAGATATTTTTTTTCTAAATAGACAATCCGGTTATAATTATAAGACGTTGTATTCAAATTTTCTCCCCTGTGATAATCTTCAAAATCGAACCCGGCTTTTGCATGATTAAATTGTGCAGCCTTTACGGCAACGGATAAGGCTCCCAGATTATGGCCAATATACCAGTCAGCTTTCAAAGTTTTGGCAGTTTTAATTAATTCATCATAGCATCGTGCCTGGGCACGTTCTGCAAATAATAATGAATTGCCCACATACCTGTTTAAGAGATTGGCAATTTTAAATCTAAGCCTTGTAAGGAAATAGATAGTTTTATTACTCTGCGGTGAACCCCCTATCATTTGATATTCCCATTGCACTTTATTAAGCAACTTCTTGTCTGCTGTTTGAGCCCATTCTATAAAAAAGCAATATAATACCGTTACTATAAAACCTGCAGCGTGTAAGGCATTTGCCTCTTTAACCATACGGGGATTCGTAGATGGCTGCCCCGTACTAATCAGAACAATTTTTTTATTCACTTTATTAATCAACAATAAATCTATTTTTTGTTCTTTAATCTTTTATTTACTTTTTCCAGATCAAAGGCTGAAAAATAATTTTCTGCATCAATACTATATTTTACAGGTTCAAGAAGATTGGTTGTTACATTATAAGAACAAAGACTGTACTTATGTTTATCTAATAAACTTAATAATTCTTTTACTGTAGCACCAGAATTAGAAAGCGTCTTGTTAATTTCGAGTTGTATAATTTCTATCTTTTTATTTTCCAGGTATCGTTGGCAGCCCTTTAATACTTCCAATTCAAAGCCTTCAACATCTACTTTCATGTAAACAATGTGATCGATATTTTTTTGAATAAAAAAGCTATCCAGTTTTATTGAACCGACTTGTATACTATTTATATTATTGCCCTGAGCAATATGATTTCCCCCGTCCATGCCAATCGTAAAAAAAATATCCCCGTCGATATTACCCGCCGCTTTTTTTACTGCTTCTATATCACCAGAAAGTTGGTTAACACCAATATTTCCAATTAAACGTCCATAGTTAATTATATCGGGTTCAAAGGCAATCACTTTACCTGAAGGCCCGGTAAATTTTGACATCCATAAACTATAATATCCAATATTCGCACCGACATCTACTGCAACATCTCCGCTCCTGATATAATTTTTGATAAGATTGAATTCTGCCCAATCTACCCAATAATTATACATAAGCCACATCGCATGGAAAGAATCGTATTGTATATTTATTTTACGGTTACCCCAGAACCGCCGCAAATAGTTTTTGACTTTAAAAACACGAATAAATTTCCATGTTAAAAATCTTCCCAATGCCGTCAACGGGTGTTGACGATTGTATGGAGATTGAAATAATGTATTAAGAGATGAAATCAAAATTAATGGGCAGAAACATTTATGACTGAAGAGTGGAGTGCAAGATAATCATTGGTTATTTTTTGATTGTTGAACTTTTTTTCAGCAATTTTCCTTACCTCAATCCTGTCTATGTTTTTACACCTGTAAACCTGTTTAATCATTTCTTCTATATTTTCAGAAATGAAACCGCTTATTCCGTTTTTAATCACTTCCGGCACAGAGCCCCTGTTAAATCCAAGTACAGGTGTGCCACAGGCCATCGCCTCAATCATTACAATACCAAAAGGTTCATTCCATTCGACAGGCATAATAAGAGCTTGCGCCTTGCCCAACCATTCATTTTTTTGAATGTCATTTACTTCACCAATAAATATGACCTGTTTTCCGTCAATGCCTGGTTTTATTTCCTTTTCATAATAATCAATTTCGTCTGGCAATTTTGAAATATTGCCGGCAATAATTAATTTTTTATTTGTTGCTTTTGCAACTTCGATAGCTGTATGGCACCCTTTTATCCTTTCAATCCTGCCAAGAAAGATTATAGGTGCATCTTCGGGCAAATTATCCCGTAGAGTATAGATATTAAAATCAACAGCGTTGTATACTGTTGCCCATTTACCAGCTATACCGCCTCTTGATACAAGATCATGGCTGCATCCGGTAAACACTATATTTTTATTTGGCAGCCTGTTTATCCATTTTATATTCCTGGTACTTATTTCGCGCTGGTAACTCATTATTTTTTTTACCCTGAGATTAAGAATAGGCAACAGGTAAAGCAGCCTTCCAAAACTGTGAACTAAGTCAAAATCGTTTCGATGTTTCCATAAAAATTTCCAGGCCACAGGAATGGCCTTCCATGCATCCATCTTCTTTGGAGGAAACCCTTCTTTACCAAATGGATGCATTACACAACCCTCTACAAAAGACCCCTTAGTTACCAGTAAATGAACTTCGTGACCCATTCTATGATATTCCTTCGCCAGCATTTCAACAATACGTTCAATTCCACCGTAGCCGTTTGGCGGGACGAGTATGCCAGGATCCATTATTAATAAAATCTTCAATTAATTTCTATTATTTTACAATATAAAATGCGATACTCTTCAGCAACTTCTTCAAAACTTTTTATAGCAGGCATATATTTTTTTGCATTTATCATCTGACCGGAAGATTCGATCAATTCATTTAGTTTATTACGTAAATCCTCACTGTCTTTAAATTTAAATAACCAACCGTTTTTACCATCTTTTATTTGTTCTGCATTTCCATATACATCGGAGGCAACTACCGGTATGCCTGCTGCAAAAGCTTCCTGAATAACCAACGGTGACATTTCTGAAAATGCAGATGGCAGGCACAATGCATCATATTTTGACAGGGTATTTATAACCTGTGCCGGCGCTAATATTCCTTTCCAGTGAATATTTGTCAGACCTTTAGATCGTTGCACACAATTTGCTGCATAAGCACTCTCATTTACCTGCCCGTAGATGTCCAAAGAAACATTTTCCGGAGGTAAATTTTGCATTGCTTCAATTAACAAATGAACTCCTTTTATATAGCTAATGCGGCCAATAAAAATAAGACGAAGCATTTTATTTTTTCCTGGCTCATTCACTTTTTTCGCAAAAACCGGTTGCTGTAAAATAGGCTCATTTTGATAATAGGGAAGCCCCTGAGTTATAGTTGAAATTTTATTTTCCGGAATTCCATTCTTTATCAAAATGTTTTTATACCAATGAGTCAACGCCACCAGCTTGTGACAATTGTCTGCAAGTTCCATAAAATGGTTTCTAAATCTTTTTATGACAAAAGGGAAACCGAATGCAGTTCCTGCCTTTTTATTCAGTAAGGTTGTGTTTAATCCAATTTTATACAAAAGCATGCTTATGGGTGTAAGTAGTTTTGAAAACAGTTCACTATTCCCTATTGAATAGTAACTACATGCACTGCATCTTTTGATCCTGATTATTCCATCGCAAAGTTCTCTCTCTTTATACATTAAATTGCCTGTTTTGCAACTATATCCTGCCAGGTGGAAAGTCATTACAACTTTAAACCCTAAATTTTTTACAGATTTTATATGATAGAGCGTGATACCATGAGTAGTGTCTGACAATTCATGAAAATGAACGATATCCGGGTTTTCATATTGTACTATCCGGATAAATTCCTTTAATCCTTCTGAGTTTATATACCCCCTTTTTGCGCGACGATCTAAAACTGAAGGTTCTGCATATTTAATCACTTTTATTTTTTCAATTTCATATTCTTTAGTATTTCTTTTTCCATAGTTTGGAATTAAAACCTTTGCCTGAACATTTTTTTTTTCTAAAGCTTTAATAAGGGAAAATACATATACTTCCGTTCCGGCAATTTGATCAGGAAGGAAATGATTAAGACAAAAAAGAATTTTCATGGTTTATATGAGATGTCTATGGAATTACCGTTTTTAATTTCCATAACAGCCAGAGATGTATAACGTATAAAATATACGTTGGATAAATATTTAAATTTTTTAAGAAAGTCTTTTACTCCAAAAAGATGTGCATCATGCCAGATAATAATTCCTCCATTCTCCTTTATAAGTTTCATTGCGTTCATAGTATCCGATTGTAAATAGGATTCGCTATGAGCGCCATCAATAAATACGAAGTCCATTTTATTCTCATATGTTGAAAAATTGAAAGCCGCGGAATCACCCCATAACTGGGTAATTTTTTTTCCTTCAGCGGTATTAATAAACCTTTCACCACTTATTACTTTTTTTGATAGGTCAATATCAACAATATTTGTGTTTAACTGTAATATATTCGTATCAGGGGATAAATTCAACGTATAAATATGCCCCCGTTCATTTATGTTCATAGCCATTGCTCTTGTGGTTCTGCCATCGAAAGTTCCGATCTCAAATATTTGCGAAGTATTTCTATCTTTTATTAATGCACAAATTGACACCAGTTCAAATTCTGAAACATTATGCCTGTTTGCCTTAACCGGCGCAATTGATAACTGAAGATTGTTGTTATTTAATAATTCGCCGAGGGTTATATATTTTGTTCCAAAAAAAGGATATGAAGCGGTTTGATACATTTCTCCTAAATGATACCTGGAAGATTTACTAAAAGGAGAACTTAATATAATCCATATCAACTTAAAAAGTGAATAAGCAATTTGACGAAACTGAATCGCTATTTTATTCATGCAGATATTGAGTTATAGTTCTTATGGGCCTTATATTAATGAATAATCTTCAGAGAGAACATTGAATTTTTTTGAGCAATGACAGTAAAAATAAAGAGACATTCAAATTCAGGGATAAATATTTGTTCTCCTAATTATGATTCGTATTCACCTTATTTATAAGCCTCAATATACAAAGATTCTATTTTTCGATACTCTGTATCTAAAATCAACTCTTTATTTTTTCCTATGCCAAACTCTACCTTAAAAATATTTTTAAATCCTGCTTTTTCAAGCAGCAGTTTAAAAGTGTAAAAATCATATATAAACTGATGCCCATGTTCCCTGAAAATTCCATTGACCCTGGCTATTGGTGATATATAACCTTCCTCGTAAGGCAAGCTTATGTCTTCGCCATTTTTCTTCCTGTAGTAGCTATCTAAATATAACTCCCCATCCGGTACAACGATCCTCAAAATACCATTTACTTTAAGTACTCTATAAAATTCTTTCATACCTGCTTCGCATTGATTTAATGTAATATGCTCCAGGCAGTGTTCAGTATATATTCCTTCAAAATAATTATCATCGAATGGCAGGTTTTTTTTTGTGAAGTCCCAGCAAATATCAATTTTTGGTGACCACTGGTAATCTAAATTAATAAAATTTTCATGTGCATTCGGCCCGCATCCAATATCCAGGTATTTTTTGTTCTGTAACCGCCTTTTTGAAATAAAGGATTTTTTATTTCTAATGACGTTACCTATGAAGGTTTGAACTTTGGTATAATCAGTTATTGGCCTTTTTAAACTAAGCTGTGTCATTGATTCAATATTTTGTATTTATCAGCAAGCGAGCATTATATTGCTTATGGGTTCATAATAATATCCGGGTTTATATTTCATTAGAAGCACACGATAATAATTTTCTAAAAATTCTATTTTTATTATTACCGCAAAAACACTAAAGAATTTCTTTTTTGAATCAGGTGTTAATACGTCTGGCAACTATACCACAATAAGCGGAAAAGCCCGGCGATTGAAACCACAAAAGGTGCCTTATCCTGGTTATTATTCTTTCAATTATCCAGATTAATTTTCTTTTTATAAATCCAAGTTCTGGTTGTCCTTTCCAAAACCAAAACCCCCCAAAATAGCCGTGGTAAATAATTTCAAATCCTTGTTTTTTTAGAATTTCTGCCCAAACTTCAGGGCGCATACTTTGCACATTGTGTATAGCCAAATTTTCTTTATCAAAGGTTTTATGCAACCAATATTGAATGCTCCCTCTGAAATTCGGAGTAGTAATAAGAAGGTATCCTCCATCATTTACCAGGACTGCATGTTTAAGTATCATCTCTTCATAATTAGTAAAGTGTTCAATGAATCCAAACGAAGCCACAACGTCAAACACCATTTCCGGGGCAAATTCAAGGACGTCGGCATTCCAGAATTTCCCAACTTTAAACCCTTCTGCCGTTAGCCATCCCGGTAACCCAATGGCATTGTCGGGGTTAAAGTCAACTCCATATAATTCATATCCAAGATCCCCAAACGTTGCCAGGTGGGGCCCGGGATAACTCCCGATCTCAATGCAGGTACCCGTGGTTGTAGGAGGAATATATTTCATTATAAAAACATCATTATTGTGATTTTTATCGTGTCTCTTGAAAGAAAATCCGGGCCTTGGTGCAGTCCAGAATTCAGCGGTAGTTAATTTTGAGTTCGTTTCCATCTTTTTACAAATTGTTCCTTATGCTTAGAACAAAATTTTAAAATACTTATTTAGAATTTTATTTTCTATTTCTTTAGAGATTGACTCAAAATTGAAAATTTCGCATACCAAGTTGCGATGGGTGGGATACCAACCGCGGCCGAAATATTTTAGAATTTTATTTTTCTTATACCGGTTTAGTGTTTTTAAAATTGTATTCATTTTGCAACGGTATGCTAATATCATGTATGGGCTTATAACTATAATTCCCTTTTTTAAACAGGTACTTTAAATCTGCGATGGAAAAACCTAATCGTTTACAGAGCATAAAAAAATCCCTTATCCGTCCTTTTAACAAAGTATTTTCCACGAGGCGCTTTACTTCTGAAATTTTTACATTTACCTGTGCAATCTCTCTTATTTCTTCGCTTAAAGGAAGATTTTTATCAAGTAAAATCTCCATATTTATATTGTGCATATCAATAAAAACCCTGTAGTTTTTATGAGCCCTGCTGGAAGCCTGGTTCTCAGATCTTCGCCAGTACGACAGGCCTTCGGGTATCATAACGACATTTGATGCCAGTGCCAATTTTCTTTTTACGTAAATGTCTCCTATTAAATGCGAAGCATGAAATCCTCCAATAAGTTTTAAAAGTTTCGTATTAAAAACTGTTTCTGCGAATCCAATAACTGAAAAAAGCGGGAGCCGGGTCAGGTAAATTAATTTAATGACCTGTTCAGGAGTAAACTCATAAGGCAGGATTGCAAAATCAATTTCCCTGGTAGGAATACCCCAGATCATGCCTGCGTTGGGAAAAAAAGTTATGTAATTCTGCAGCGTTTGTAAGGTATCTTTGTATAGAACGTCATCCCCATCAATGTAAAAAATATATTTTCCTTTTGCTTCGTTCAATACTTTTTGCCTGTTAGGATATTCTCCTATATTATTTTCATTTCTCCATGCTTTAATTCTTTCATCTTTATAAGTTTCAATTATTTTCCACGTATCATCTGTTGAACAATCATCAGAAATGAGATATTCAAAATCGATAAAAGAAGAAGCAAGTACACTCTCAATGGCCTGTTTCACCCATTTTCCTGAGTTATAGGTGATGGTTGCAAGGGTAAAAAGAGGAAATGCTGATGCTAATTCTGTCATAAATGAATTCAAATTTGTTGTAACAATGAAGCCATTGGAGTTTCATTGCTTATTTGATTTGCGTAAATTTTTGCGTTTATAATAAGTTTCTCTCTTAAATTTCTATCTTTTATAATAATCGATATTTTATCTGCAAGAGATTGAATATTTCCCTGCTGAAATAACAAGCCTGTTTGATCTTGCTTTATGATTTCAATAGTACCACAGGTATTGGCACCAACTACCGGCACACCTAGTTTCATTGCTTCAACTGTAACTCTGCCAAACGCTTCACACTTCGAGCACATCAATAGAATGTGATGATCTGCAATCGATTTATGCGGGGAATTTGTAAATTTTTCAAATAAAACAAATTCTTCTAATTGATGATGCCTGATCTTGTCAGCGAGCCTCTGCATGTAGGCAGGATCCTCACATTTACCAATAATTTTTAAACGAACATCAAATCCTTCGGCTATCAATATCTTCAGCGCTTCAATTGCAATCAAATGGCCTTTTGTTTCTGCGATTTGCCCAATAATTAATAGCCGAACCGGTTGAGAAACATTCCATTCTACGGGAGTATAGTTTGTATTTACAAAAACAGGGTACCTAATAACATTAATTTTAATTGAGGGCAACCGGTCCTTATATTTTTTCGCAAGATGGTATGAGTTGGCTAAAATTTTTTTTGAAAAAAAATTCATAAACCGATAACTCCATTTGCCCCAGGGAAGCTTAAAGCCAAAATCTTCTTCTCCCATCTCGTGAACATACCATATGTGTTTTCTGAAGGTGATAAAAGATGCGATTGCCCCTATATTTATTACTGATGTGCTGGTAAAAATTATGTTAGCATTCTGTGAGAGAATAATTTTCACCAGTTGAAAAACAGCGAGCGAATTACGAATGAACCTGCGAACAAAACGCCGGTCAAAGAAATTCGAGTCTACAGTCCGGATCCATGGGTAATAGGAAATAATTTTTACGGGAATTTTTAACTCGCTGCCTGCATTCTCCATATTTCCTTTATGAGGTAAAATGAGGATTTGTTTATAACCCAGGTGAGAAGCAACTTGCATAAATTCTTTTAAACCCAGGTTCGCGCCACTGACATTTGCTTCATGTGCCAGCCAAACAATTTTTTTAGGCTTCATGCAATTCTTAGATTTCCTTCTGCTTCCAAAAAGCTTTTATTGCCCCGGCTGTTTGTCGCGAATAACTAATATGTTGTTGATAACTATTCATTTTTCTAAGCACTGCCAATAGTTTAACAGTAAAGGAATTTGTGCTTCTGGATTGTTTGGAAAGAAATGCCGTCCATTCTGCCTTCTGAATTTTCAAATTGCAAGCATTATGTAATTCTGTAAATTCATTTAATAAGCTTAGTTTTTTTATTATTTGCAGCTCCTCTGTTAAAAATTTCTCTATGGAGGATTGTGTCTTGGAATTATTGTGCAGGCGAAAATGAACAAGAAGATCGGGTATTTCCTTAACAAAAGGAAAATGGTATAAGTATCGTATGTAAAGATCCCAATCAAAAGAGTAATGATAATTTTCGTCAATTCCTCCAGCCCTTTCAATTAAGTTTCTTCGCAACCAAACTCCGGGCTGTACAAATTGCACACCCGGTTTCCAGAGCATAATCCCTTCTGCGGAAAGCTTTTGGTTCTGTATAATTATCTCTTCTGTCAAAGAAAAATTACGCACTTTGCCAGCTACCATTTGTACTTTTTTATCTTCAAACGCGGCCGCAATCTTCATCAAAGAACAGGGTTCCAAATAATCATCACTGTTGAGCCAATTGAAAATTTCCCCTGTGCAATAATTTAATCCTTTATTTATTGCATTTGCCTGCCCTTTATCTTCTTCGCTTATCCAAAACTTTACATGTTTTTCATACTTTTTAATAATCTCAACGGTGTTGTCTGTACTCCCTCCATCAATAATAACGTATTCAAGGTTGGGATAATTCTGATTGAGTACCGATTGGATAGTTTGCTCAATATACCGGCCCTGGTTATATGATGGTGTTATTATGGAAAAAGTCAGGCTCAATGAAAATTTCAGAAAAAATCCAACACTAATTTTCCGGTAATTTTTGAATACTCATCAACACCGGAGAGCCCAGCTCCCTTTCATCAATGATTTTAAATGCAAGTACATAGTTTGCTAAAACTAATTGTCGGAATTCTGCATTATTAAATGAAGTTAACCCGTAGATATTTTTCCCCTGCAAGATTGCCGGATGTTTCCGGAAATATATCCTTTTCACTCCGTTCTGAATAATTAAATATACGCTCATCGCAAGCGCTTACAATTTGTAAAGACAGCGATAGTATATAATGAAACCGGTGGCAGCTGAATGAATGCTAATAAGATTATCCGGGTAATTGTAAATTCAAGAGTAAAAAACCCTTCCGGATTGGATCCAATAAATATATAGATTCAGGAGAAAAGTTGCCTTATTATAGTTCAAAGATTACTAGTGAAATAAGCGACAGTACAGTACCTGAGAATTTTTCGCTTATGAACACATTCGTATAGACTACTGCTATGTTAATATAATTTGGCGTATGTGCCACAAAGGCAAAAAAGGCCACAAATCATTTTTCTTGTGTTCTGGTGGCTTAGTAGGAAAATCTTTTATTGCATAACAGCTTAACTTAACACTACTTTATCAATCTCACGTACTCGGCAAAATATCTTTTTCCCATTTCCCGTTGCCCGTTGGCATCAAAGTGTATAGCGTTGACTGTATCGTCAGGCTTTTTTATCACAAAAGGTATTTCCGGATCGGCAAAGCCTGCCACTGGCAAACGCGTTGGCTCATTGCGTAAAACAGAATCAATGGGCCTGAACTGCTGATATGTATTAACCCAATATGGCACAAAGCCACCCAAAATAAATGGAATTGAATCGACAGACTTTGTTTTAATATCCAGGTATAATCCTTTAATCATTGTCTCGAGCAAATATTCGTAATCCGCCGCGCCAAATGATACATCTGATTCCCCCTGGTGCCAAAGAAAACATTTCAATTTGCTACCTGGAAAATGGTCCAGAACAAAGTTGGTTCTGTCAACTGCATCCTGGTAGAGGTCATTCCCTCTGTTCCAATGTTGGTTTCCAAAACCGGTAGTAACTGCTCCACATGGAATTATTAGAACTTCCCTTCCCTTTTCTAATTTTTGTGCGGCATATAATTTAGCGAAAGTTAAAGCAAACCCCACACAGCCCTTTTCAGGAGTATTATTTTGAAGGGGCTCAGTAGCAGGGACAACTTTATAATCAGATGTATCGAATCTCCCTAACTGATCTACCCTGAGGTCGGGGCCATCAAATGAAGAGATAAGCCCTTCTCCGGCAAGTGTATTTGATTGTCCCATGAGCAAAATCACGTCATATATAGTATCAACCTCTGGTGTTCCTATAGGACCACCCTCTGGTATTCCTATAGTAACAACCTCTGGCGTTTCAAATCCTTTTTGACAGGAATTTGACAGTAACAGACATACAATAATAAGCCAGTGCGAAAGTTTTGCCTTCCTCATATCCCGATTTTTTTTGAATTAAAACAATCACGGAGCTGGCATTTTTTTCAAATGCTAACGTGCCGCGGGTTTCGAGATATGATTCGGCTTAACGAAGGAAGTTGTGGGAGATTAAATCCTGGATAACCTCCAGGTTTAAATTATTCGCAATATTACATAAATTTTATTTAATATGAAAGGTTTCTATAATTTTTTTATTAAACTCATTTTCAATTTTGTCACAGTGATGTCTTCATGTATTATATGCTCCTCTTGTGCAATAATTGATAACGGAAGGTTTGTGTTAAAAAATATCAATATTGATGAAAATTGTATCCCCATGTATTTCTAATCTTCCTGAGTTTAAGAAAATGTTTTTCGATTGCTTTTATTGCTGTTTCAATTTTATTGGTATCGTTCTTAAAAACATTCCTGGCAACCTCCCTGGTTTCATATTTCTGTATCATCGCCTCGGCGATAACCTTCTCGTCAAGCGGATCTACGTATGTTGCATAATCACCTAAAATTTCTTTGTGGCCATCAAATGACGATGTTATCACCGGGCAACCCAGGTAAGCAGCCTCAAGCAAAGGCATATTCGTTGGGCCCAATAATGTTGGCATTACCATTGCGATTGCATTTTTATTCAAACTATAAAGTGCTTCATTGCTAATAAATCCGGGTAATAAGACTGAAGATCCTAAATCCAGATTTACAATTACTTCTTTTATATAGTCTAAATTTCCTTTATCGGATCCCGGGAGCACTAATTTTAGATGTGCGTATATATCATTAACTTTTTTAAATGCCAGCAAAAGGTTGTAATGGTTTTTATGAGACCAAAATTGAGCAGGATATAAAAAATAATTTCCTTTCTTTAATGAAAACTGATTTTCAATTATTGATTGTTGTTCACGGGGAGAAATTTCCAAATGAACCAATTTACCGGGGAAAAGGGGAACAATAAAAATTCTTTCAGCATTGATTTGTTTATATTGAAACAATTCCTTTTTCCCTGATTCGGATTCACAAAATACAGCCAGTGCTTTTTTATGAACTTCACTGTACAATTTTTCCCTGCCTTCAAACGTACCGTTCATTGACACTTCGGGGAATGCGAATGTGGAATAATGGCCAATATCCCAATGCGTAGTAACAAATGGAAAATTAAGCTCCCCACTTCCGGGAGCTATATGATAAACAAGGTCAATTTTTTGTTGTACAAGCCATTCTTCGAGTTTACTTTTCTTTACTAAGTGAATACGATTTTCATATTTTTTTACTAATAGTTTCGTAATAATCGAAATTGGAATAATTTTAAGTTGTGCGATTCTTTTGTTGTAATGCTTAACCGGCGCAATGGTTTCGTTGAATTTAAATTGTATAAATTCTTTCCTGAATGGAGGGGTGGTTGTTTCTGAAAAACGGATAAATACAAATTCCAGGAGGGGATTAAATTCATAATTATCTATTGCATTGACCAAAGATTCATAATAACCAAAACCGCCGCCAACTTCAGGCCGGTAATTTTCGGCTATTACAACTCCAATTCTGAATCTATTATGCATACTCATTGACCACGTTGATAACCGCTTCAACTTCTTTATCCTCTAAGCCCAAACCACTCGGAATATAAAATCCATTCCTTGCTAATCTTTCGGCAACGGGGTACGTTTCATTTTCAAACAATCCCATTCTTATAAAAACCGGTTGCTCATGCATACACCAGAAAAATGGACGGGTCCCAATTTCATTTTCACTTAGTTTTTTTATCATTCCGGTCGCTGATTCTTCTTTTTCTGCGACCAAACCAAACACCCAATAAATATTTTCAGAATAGCCGGTATTAAATTGCTGTTGCTTAAACCCTTTCAGATCTCTTAATCCATTTCTGTACAACTCCCCTATTCTGCGTTTTTTTTTAAGGTGCTCATCAATCCTTTCCAATTGTGCTACGCCCAACGCCGCCTGCAGGTTGGTCATTCTATAATTCCAGCCAAGCTCATGATGAATAAATCTTTTACCACCAGGCTCAAATGCAAGGTTCCGTAGTTTTCTGCATCGTTCCGCAATGGCCTCATTATTACAGACCATCATACCGCCTTCACCTGTAGTTATATGCTTATTGGGATAAAAGCTAAAAATGCTGACATCGCCAAACGAGCCACATTGCTTTCCTTTATATGTTTGTCCATGCATTTCCGCGGCATCTTCAACCAGGTAAAGATGATATTTTTTGCACAGCTCCAATACAGGATCCATATCAACCGGAAGCCCATAAATATGAACAACAAGAATGGCTTTTGTTTTTGAATTGATCTTTTCCTCAATTTGGGTTACATCCATATTCCATGTATTTGCATCACTGTCCACCAATACAGGTATGGCCCCGGCACGTACGATGGATTGCGCAGGAGAAATTATAGTAAAGGTTGGCATAATCACTTCATCTCCTTTTCCCAATTGCAAGGCTTGTACCGCAATGTCCAGGGCAGCGGAGCCGTTAGATACTGCAATGCCATATTTCCTGTTCACATAATTTGAAAATTGGTCTTCAAATTTTTTTATGAAGGGACCCTCGCTTGATATCCAGCCTGTGTCAATACATTCTGTCAGGTACTTTAATTCATTGCCATTAAGTAACGGAGTATTTACAGGAATCGGATTCATTTTAATTTTTTTGAAGTACGAAACAAACTCCCCAGGTATCATTGCCTGGCTGCTTACCTGTTAAAAATTCTTCCGCACTGATTAATTTAAAATCAACCAGGTTTGCAAGCAATTCTATTTCGGAAATGCTGAAATGCCGGATGGGATGTTTTTCTCTAAATACTTCGGTAAATAATGATGCCTTGTTTTGAATAATGATCTCAAAGTTTACATCAACCACATTTGTATTGTAATGTATTTCCGGTTCTGTAATCCTCGTGATTTTCAGTGTATCGTCTTCCATTCTTTTAATTCTTGTTTCGGGTTTTTGGTAAGATACCGCCGGCGAATACCATGCATCGAAAATGAAAATACCTTTTGTATTTAAATGCCGGTGTACAGATCGAAAGCATGAGATCAATGAATCATTCGAGGTTAAATAACTCACTACATGAAATAGGGAAATGGCCACGTCGAATTTTTGTGAAATATCAAAATTAGCGACATCTGCAACTATTGGTGTAAATCCCTTTATTGATTTTGCCTTTGCCAATCCAACCATATCCACACTCCGTTCCAGGCCTGTTACTTTAAAGCCATTTTTACAAAGTAATGCCGCATGGTTACCTGTGCCGCTTCCGAGTTCAATAATGTTTTTTGCATTTGGATGAATGCGTTGGATCATCTTTGCTATATAATCTGATTCTGCTTTATAATCTTTGTCTGCATAAAGCAGGTCGTAATAGCGGCTATAATTATTATTAAAATTTTCAGCCATCTATTTTATAATTGGATTTTCGGGCGAGTGCCTGAAACTTACTTTGTCCTCATCGCCGCTATATGGGCCCTGCTTTACTTCTATCATTTCCGACGTTTCTATCATTTCAAATCCATGGCCACCTGCTGCGAGCAAGATAACATCCCCTTTCCCGAGTATCCTGCTTTCCAAATAGTTTTTATCATCATCAAAAAAATCAACCCTTACCTTACCTGATTTTATAAATAATACTTCCTGTGTTACAGTTACTTTTCGATCTACCAGGTTGTGTACATGAGGGTCAATTATATAACCTTTAGGCCGGTTCATATATCCTAATTGCTGAGAAAAATCGCCGGGAGTGAAAAACTCTATTCCTTCTTTTGTAAAATCAGCGTGGATAATTACCGCCAGTAGTTTTTCATTATAGATAAAGTTTTCAACCATAAATTTTCCTTTTAATGCTTTTAAATTTCTTTTATGTTTCTATTCCTTCTGAAAACTCGGGATGTAATAAATTTTAATTTCTGAATAGTTGATGCTGACCTGCGCCTGATTCCTTTATTGTTTTGCCGGTGATAATTTTTCCACCTGCTTAAGACTAAGTTATTATTTTCAATTTTATCTGTATAAACAATATTTATCCTCCTGCTATTATTCCACTTATTATTTCTAAAGTTACCGATTGAACTTCCATGTGTTCCCGTTCCGTCCATACCAATGTTATTTACAATGGATATATTGGGATAGAGTGTGTATTTATTTTTTAAAAATGCCGAAGCGTACCAACGTATCGCCCAGGAATCTATTTTGTTTCCAACCTGGTCTTTAAGCATTTGCGTATAAGGGTAACTGTTTTGTATATCAAATTCAAACTGCAAATGCTTACTTTCTATTTCTTTTAATAATTTTTCCGCGTCCTTCTCAAATAAATTCCATCTGTTTACCCATGTTGCCCAACCCCAGCAGTCAGCTCCTTTTATAAAGAAAGTCTCCGGAAGGCCTTTGATATTTACGGGGTAATTATATGCATGAATGCTTATAACCCCAGTCTCATTCTCATATACTTTTAACCCATCATTCATATATTGAAGAAAGTATGGCGAAACGATTAAATCATCTTCTAATACAATAATTTTCCCATGCCTGTTTACGATCTCCGTTACGCCGGCAATAATTGAATTTGCAAGCCCTGAATTATTTTCTTTCTCATAAATAATAACTTCTTTGCACCATTGCCGGCTCCTGATTAGTTCTCTTGTTTTTTTTATTTGTTCAGATATTTTTTCATCTGCATTTTCTTTAGGGCCATCTGCATAAATGTAAAGAACAGATTGGGCAGTAAGTTCATTCCTTGCAAGGGCCTCCAGCGTTTGCCTGGTATGCCAGGGACGATTGTAAACAAAAAGAACTATCGGCGCGGTCTCAATTTGCATTTTCATTTGTTACATGTATTCCCGGGTAACCATAAAAAATGATGTAACATACGATCTTTTATTTGTAAGAAATCACCCTTTCATAAAGACGGAGAATCAAAGGAGTATTAAACTTTTTGTCATCAGTGGATGCTTTAAATTCTCCCATTACCTGGGTCAGTCCAATCCAAAAATCTCTCTTATCCTTTTGCTTCACATAATGAATTCTAAAGTAAGAATAAATTCTGATCAATATTTTCCTACTGCCCGCTTTTTGAATTTCGAAACGATGTTCATCAAAAACCTGGTTGTAGGCCGGGATGTAGGCAGATGCGGTACCATAGGTGAGTCTTAAAATATAACCCAGGCTTGTTTTTTCTTTCTTTATTAAATGGTTCATTTTTAATGCGGGTGAGATTCCGGCTTTGTATCCTTCTTTAATGGCACATAAAACCATTTGAACATCACCCCCGCTTGATAAACTTTTGCCCTTTCTATCTGATAAAAAATATTTTTTTTGTAAAACATTTTGAGCGTACTGACCGGCCAAATCCTTTCTTATAATGAGTCCTGTGCCAACCGGGTACCAAATCTGCCAATGCTGATTATTATCGGTTTTTTCTTCTGCGATGAACCTTTCCTGGAACACTGGTTTCATCTTCTGTAACCAATCATTCATTTGTCCGCCTATATATTCTACACTTATTTGGGCCGGCCCCCAGCAACCTACCTCCGGATGATTATTAATTAGTTTTGACGCTTGTGTTATGTACCGTAAATGAGGTTCATTATCATCATCAAAAAAGATCAGCCATGGGTTA
>JBDTZL010000263.1:0-23859 GCA_040005125.1 Ginsengibacter sp. | reverse complement strand
GGATTTACGGATGAGGATGCAGCATCACTATTTGGCGTAACAGAATTATTGCCAGACCCGGATGAATTGTTACATGATAACATTATCAACCAGGGAAGGATAAATATTAGATTTTTCATTTTTGTAGTTTTATTAATTGATTGTGAATTATTTTGAATGATATAATTGTTTTCATTGAGCAGAGATTGAAAAAGGAATATCAAATTTTCCTTCGTTTACTGTAAGCTTAGTCTTATTTGTATTTCGTCTCTTGATTTGCTTGCATTTATTTTTTTTAATGATAATTGATTTTTATTTTTTAGAATAAGGTGACCAGGGTAAATCGAATTTGCCATCAGTTACTGAAAATTCCTTTTTGCTTTGGGGATCAAACAGGGTTCCCGAAAAAGTGCCTTTTATGCCGGATGCATCCGGAGCTACGGTTACTGTTACTTCATTGAATCCAAAAGCATCTGGGTAATCGCGTGGGGAATAATTTGCAGAGTAGCTGCCATTGTCAGTGCTATTTGAATTATGCATCGTTGTCGTGCCGTGGTCGGCCACGGTAAAACTTAATTGCTCAGGTATACCCTGTTGGTTCGGCTCCATATTTGCCAAAACAAATTTGACTATGCCATTCCCTGATTTAAATGCAGATAAATAACCGGCATTCCCTTTTCCTGAAAAATCTTTGCCATCAATTTTACAAGAGAAACTCGCGTCGCCTGAGGAAGAGGCAGCAGTGATTGCTGTGTTACTTTCGGCACTGTCTTTACCAGTGTTTGCATTACTATTTTTTGCTTTGCAACAAAAACATAGAATTGATAATAAAATTATCGGGCCAATGAATATTTTTGTCTGTTTCATAAAATTTATATTTTACTTATGCGGGCATTCTTTTGATGATGGTTACTACTTTTTATTTTTTCGAAAGAGATGAGTAGGGTATATCAAATTTCCCATCAGTTACCGGAACCTCCCTGTCTGTTTTCGGCTCTATCATTGTTCCCGAAAAAGTTCCTGTTACCCTCGGGCCACCAGAAGAAGTTATTGTTACCGTCATTTCTTTGCAGCTATAATTGACGGTTGGGGGTGAACCTGGCGGTGTATAACCAATGGAATAATCAGGGTTCTCTACATCTTTAACAGTGATAGTTCCTTTGTCGGCAACCTCAAATCCAAAACCATAAGACGGATATAACTGACCGGCAACGATTGGCCCCAATGTAAAATATATAACGCCGGGTGCATGAAGAGTAGCTGAATTTATAATTTGATTTGTTCCACTTCCTGAATAACTTTTACCATCCACTTTATAAGAATAGCTTGCATCCCCTGCTGAATTTGCAGGAGTATTTTCAGTTGCCGGAAGTAAAGCAGAAGGGTTGCTGTCTTTGATCGTTGCCGGATTATTGTTTCCATTGCACGAAAACAACAAAGAGGCTGCAGAAAGTGTGACGAGTAACAATTTTTTTGTCTGTTTCATAAAATTTATAATAAGTAAAAATTTTATTCTTAAAGTTTATTTATTCCGGATCCTAGAATGTCTTCAATGCGCATCCGGTTTTAGAGGAATATCAAATTTCCCGTCCGTTATCGTAAGCTCACTTTTACCGGCACCGGTACCATCGACAATTTTTAGCGTTCCCGAAAATGTTCCAGACACACGGTTTGATGAAATATTGGTAACATTAATGCTGAAATCTTCATTGCCATACAAAACATATTTGGCATCCTGATCATTGCCTAAAAAGAGTTGCACATTCCAGTTATCTTTACCGGCTGTAAGTGCTACAGTGCCTGTTTTACCAGGTATTGAAAATCGCAATGAATGGGGATATGTTTCTGTATTGTCTTTATAAGCATCATTAAGAAAAAAAGATAGCTTATCGGGATTACCAGCAGACTTTGATAAAGCAGCAACATTATTCATCAAAACCGCATCTGCCTCGCCGCCAGAGATTTTTGTGCCATCTAAATTGTAAGAAAAAACGGCATCGCCTGTTGAAGAAGACGAAGCTGCATTTAAGGAGGCAGGTTCGGATTTATTGCTTGTCGCATCCGCCTTATTACTATTGCAGGAGGCGAATGATGCTATTAAAAAGATCGATGTTGCAAAAAGTGAATATTTCATTTTTTTATTTTATATTTTTTGGGTAGATGCTATTGTATTACGATAGTAAATACTTACTTTACTTTGATACCTGTTATTGAAATAAAGTGAGTTCCTGCAGCTATATCTGCGCCTGGATGAATATAGAAAGAAGAATTGGGCGCTGTTTCATCGGGTGTACTTCGATCTGCATTGATGCCTATATTTTATGCGCAAGCGCTATTGATATTGCTTGAAAAGGAAATAATTAAACCCAAAATAACGGGCAGAATATATTTCAAAAAAAAGGTGCTTGATTTTACCCGTTTAATTTTTTATTCTTTTCAACCCCGCGCCATTTACTCCTTCCCTCCTGCCAGTGCATGAATCTTCAATTACAGTATTGGAAGCTGAGTCTTTACCAAAAAAAGTTATTTTGTAAGTACCCCAGTAAGTGTCTCCGCAACCTTCTTTGTCATTAATAGAAATAGTATCACTACTAAGTTTATAATTACCGGTGTGAGTGGTTTCGCCAGTTGCACTATAACTTTTGTAAGTGCCATCTGATTTAAAATCTACTTTTTCTGTTGCCCCATTAGAATACGTTATTCTCCAATGCCCCACAACATTATGTTTAGGTGGCACAAATGCAAAGGCAGCAATTACAAATAATGCGGCTAATACTTTACTTGTCTTTTTCATAATAATTTATTTTATGACTTAAATTTATTTACTGTAAAAATACCTGTGCATTTACGTCCGGCCAAATGTAAGCCGACGAACGTGTTTCTAAAATCGTCATAAAATCGACAATTATTTTTATGTAGTTTAATACCGTAACTCTGGACTAATTTTGAAAAATTCATTACCCGATATTTTCCTTTAAAAGTTTGACAATTTGCTTTCTTATGCTATTGTATTTTATGGGGGTTGAAAAAATTATCTTTAAGAAAGGGGAGATTAAATTTTCCATTGTTAACGCGTTGATCATATTAAATCATCACCGCGAAAAAAATGAATAAGTGCGTTTGTATTCATTTAGGAATAACGATTCGTTGCATTATTTTACAATCATTTTTTATTGATCTGTTTTTTTGCGGAAATACACAAATGATCCGATAGCTACTATTACAATTGCAATTATGATAATGATTAAGAGATAATTTTGAGAGGGCAAAGCCACTACATTGATGTTGTCAAAATAACCATCATTTGCTGCCCCATTCCGGCGGTTTGCAATCAAATTAATGGTTATAAATCTCGTTAGAGGAGGAGCGACAAAAGTATCTGTTACCTCCGTCCATTTTGAAACAGAAGAAATCGTATCGCTACTAAAACTATAAAGGGTTTTATTTTTTGCATCATTTAGACAATTGATCGTTATTGAAGATTGATCGGGGGGATTCTGGGGGAAAGCCTGTACATATCCCCGAAAAACAAACTTTTGTTTATGCGCGTCAATATTGTCTTTATATTCATTGACATCTATTTGTTGCTGAAGGTCGCCCATTAAATCATTTCCTTCAAAGAAAATATACTTGCCATCCTGCGCCCATGCATAGTCATGATGACTTGTATCACCTTCTACTGAAGTCCAGTTACCCTTAATGTTTTGCCAGCCTTTTGGTACTGTATCGTGCCTTGGTAATTCTGCGCTTCCATTTAAAATAAGGTTTGAAGAGGGCTTGCTATTACATGCACTGATAAGCATCAATAACGGCGTAACTATTTTTAAAACTGATGCTTTTTTTTTCATAACCTATGATCTTATTCATCACTCTTTAGCTTAAAAGAAAAGTTGATGTCTTGTTCAGTGGCTGAGCTTGCATCACCTAATTTGGTTTTACCGGTTCCGTTAACCATTAAATTATTTTCTGCATCCGCATTCACATTAAAATGACTGTTATCTCTTATCACCTTTCCAAGCGTTAATTTTACAGAATTGATGGGATAATTTACGCGCGTAACCAACGGAATACCTGCTGCTATTGAAATGTAGCCATATATATAGCAAACAGCCGGCGTAAAATCATTCAGCGCATCATTCGCGTAAATGGTTACTTTCTTTTGCGCCACATCATAATCCGCATCTATCGGAATATTAAAAGAAGCTGGCGTTGCAATCGCTCTTGCCACCGCACCAAAGCCAACATCTTTATCCGCGGATGCTGCCGAAAAAGGAATGGCCACTGGTTTATGAAGGCAAATAGAATAAAATTGTGTAAGGCCTTCCCTGCCTTTCATCGCATCTTTATAAGCATCTATCTGCTGGGCGTCTTGAAAAATAGTGAATTTGGTGGCATTGCCTTCTATGTTGCCTTTCATTTTTATAGTGCTTCCACCTGCATTATTTTTTGGATAACGTAAGCTGATAGCTGCTTTCGTTGTATAAGTGTATTTCCACCACACATTATTATCTTTGTTCCGGTAGGTGCATTCGTAGGTATGGTCCAGTTCGCCGCTCATTACTGCACAATATTTTTTCAATAACAAATCAGAACACATGTGTACAATATCCCCGCCAAAAGAAAGCGGGCTAAAGTTTGCTTCCAGCGCATCACTTTCTGTCTTTGCGTCAACAAATAATGATGCGCACTCACCCGCTGCCTGCGAAGCTGCATCGCTGCCACCTGTCATACTCTTAGCACTGTAACCGGCGACGGCACGGCCTGCTTTATCGCCGGCGAGGTTGGTGAGAACTTTTGTAAACTTTCCTTCAAAATTTACAAAGGTTGAAAATGCAGCGCAGGCTTCACTTACTATCACAAGGTATTCGCACACACTGTTGTCGGTTGCTGCGTGGTCGGTTGCTTCAATTGCCTGCTCTACCTGCCTGGTTTGTCCAGCTATTACATCCGTCATATCCGATACATTTTTCAAGACAGATGAAGGCAGGGCGCCATGTTTTTTTTCAACATTAACCAATCCTTTTCCTGCAGCAGCTACGTCGTCTAATTGCTTTAATACTTTATCTTTTTTATCAGTAAAATCACTCATCTTTTTTTGCAAAGCATCGGCATCCTGCCCTGTAAGCGTTGATTTTGCTTTATCAATATCTTCTTCCAGTTTATCAGACGCTGTGGTTATACTGGTCTTTAGTGGCTTAATTACAGAGTCCATATCTTCTGGCTTAAATACGCCAAGCCTTCTACTGACTGTGTTTTTGCCATCGCTGCTTTTTGCATACACGATGTAATCACCGTCCGAGTTTAGTTGCCATATAGTAGAGTAGGCACCACTCGTATCAAGAGGAAGTGTCCGGCTTTCTTTACCCGTACCATCCTGAGTTGTTATAGTTAAATTAACCGAGTTAAAATTTTTGTATTTAACACTTGAGCCCGTTATTAGCACTGCTCCTGTTGCAATTATTCTATCTGATGAAAGATTTAAGCTGATGAAACTTCCATCCGAATTGTAGGGATTGTTTTGCGGTTGCGCATTGTTCGTATTGTTACCTGCGGTTGTGTTTTGGGCTGTTGCGTTGTTACCAGCAGTTTTTGTTGTATCGGCAACGGCGGCCATATTGCTGCCGGTGGGTGAAGTGGTGGTTCCTTTCGACTTTTTTTTGCCCAAATTCTCAACTTTATCCAACGCTTTGTTAGTGATCTGATCAACCTTATTGCCTGTATTGTTTTGACTTGTTTGCTTTACCGAGTTCAAAACGTTCTTGAGAAACTGCGCATGAGCCACATGGTGGTTTACGAAAAGTAACAGAGCGGTGAGAACAAGCCATATTTTTAACTGTCTTTTCATAGTAAGGGTTAGTGTTTTTGTGAAGCTGCTGCCTGCATCATATTGCCAAACATTAAATTGCTTTTTGATTCAGTGTAGCCGTTTGGTATTTTAAACAGGGAGGCCGGGAATGATTGTTTCTCAGCTTTAGCTAACTGCATCGTCATTGAATAATGTTTATCACTGCTTTGCATCTTTACAAAAAAGCCACCGCAGCCTGCATCAGTTAAAGCTTTCATCATTCCCGGGGTTATGTTTTGTTGCAGGGTTGCTTTTTTAACCATGTCATAGCCTGGCACATCGACGCTTGTCCAGATATCCTCAGTAGTTGCAGATTTAAACATGCCGGAGCCTGTTGTTGAAACTAATTTTGCATGAGAGCAGTTGTAGCCGTTAACGGTTTCATTGCCCAGTTTTGTCACCTGGTATTTTTGATGCACGCCGTTTATAAGCGCCGTATCTATTACGTTCAGCGAATACTCTTTTATTTCATCGTTGACTATAATGCTGTAATGAGACTGCTGCATTCTTCCGATAACGATTAATGGGGTGCCATTACTTACCCCCATCAAAGCAGCCAAATTCATTTCTGAACGACCTTCACCATTATTCGTTAAATACATTATTGAAGTACTTTTTACAGTGCCATGCTCTTTTGTATTGCTTTCAATTGCATATTCATAATATATGCCGCTTCCACCTTTTGAAGTTGTGTAGGTTTTAATAGCGGATATAGAATCGGCAGCAGACACGCCACCACCGCCTGTGAGATTACCCATGCTTTTACTGAACAGGTCGCTCATTGAAGTGTCATTCGGATTATCCCGTGCTGCTTTTGCAAAAGCACCAAGAACACCGCCCATGGCGGCCGTATCTATATTGGAGGAATTATTGGTTGCATTTTTTTGATTACCACCGGTGATTCCATCAATAGCTGCATTGGTAGCATTATCCGCTTTACTGTTTGCCCTGTTTTGGGTAGTTTGCTTTACATTAGCAAGTATCTTTTTTAAAAATTGCGCATGAAGTGAATCTGCAGATATTAAAAAAAGAAATGAAATAATAAAGCTGTGTACTGTAAGTGTCTTGAATTTCATGATCAAAAGTTTTATGATAATAAGTGGTTTCAAAATTGACATATCTTTTATCTTGTTAACTTAAATAACCGACAAACGGCCCTTTAAAATCGTCAGAAGATCAAAAGCTATTTTTATGTAGTTTTATCACCGTAACCATTCAAATCTTTTTAACGCATCTAGTTAATGGACAACGCGGAACCCCAGCTCAGGTATATCATAATAGACGACGATGAAATAGATCGTGCAGTGGTAGAATCAGAAGCCGGAAAATTTCCGTTTTTACAAAAAATTGCCTCCTGCAGCAATCCGCTTGAGGCTATAGAGATCATCAACCAGGGTAATCCAGATATAATCTTTCTAGACATTGAAATGCCTGGCTTCAGCGGCATTGAATTGATTCGCAAAAAAATTACTTCAACCGCGCTACCAGTCTTTATTACATCGCATCCCGAATTTGCGCTGGAAGGTTTTGAACTGGAAGCCTTTGATTATTTATTAAAACCTGTTTCCTCCGTACGCTTTGCTGCATGCGCCTTCCGGCTCCGTGATTTTTACCGGATGCGGGTGAAAGCTTATGCATTTGATGCAGCACAGGAAACTAATTTCATTATTATTAAACAGGGATATGATAAATATAAAATAGCGGTAAACGATATTTTATACCTGGAAGCAATGAGAGATTATACGAGGATTACCACGCTGGACAAACAGTTTTTAGTGTTAACGACTTTGAATGGTATTATTGAAAAATTACCTCATGATAATTTTGTGCGAATCCATCGAAGCTATGTGGTAAATAAAAGCAGGGTAGAAGGGGTACAAAAAAATAAAGTGATCATACAATCGCAGGAGTTGCCCGTAGGAAAATTATACAGGCATGCATTAAGTTTTCCAGATTAGTATTTTCTTCTTTCATGAATCATTATATTGCTTTATAATGGAAACAGCAAAATGAAAAAGCTTTGTCTTTCAATCTTTATTTTATTAAATATGCTTGCCACCACGGTTCGTTCGCAGGCGCCGGACTTATCAAAGTTTACGAATGATAATGATAAAATAAAGGCCTGGCTCGGATATGCGCTGAATTGCGTTTAAATGAAAATGACGCGAACGGTAATTACTTAACCCCGCCACTGCCATGTCTAAGCCACTAACATTAAAGAAGGATTTGGTTCAGTATGGATATTTACTACCCTTTTTGCTTATTCTACCTAATCCTGAAAATTAATCTTAAGATGAAAGCTTAAGTTCCATTTACGTAACTGAAATTTAATCAACCGGTTCTTCCCCCGGACAAAAAAAAACTTTGCTTTATAGTCTCCTCTCACTCAAAATCAATCTCATTAATTATGTAATGGGCATTCAACTTTACAAAAATCCGGGCTTGATAAATTCGAAAACTCTATTCAATTAGAGATGTATAGCTCTACCGATTATAAATATCATGTGAAATTAATACTCCATAAAATTAATAATTCGTCATATAAGTAAATCTCAAATCTATGGCAACAACATTTGCAGATTTTACCAACCAGGATTGGCATATTAGATAATATAGTGTAGGTATTTGTCAATCTTGTTAAAATACTCTTAGCCCTTTCCTTATAAATTTGTTAAACGAAATTGATTGTTTAATGTTAAATTTTTCAAAATGAAGTATCTTTTTTTTGTATTTGGTATCGTCATAAGCTTTGCGGTAACTGCACAACGGAAGCAAATAACAGGAACTGTAACTGACAGTTTGGGGACGCCTCTCACCGGCGTAAGCGTTATTGAAAAGGGTGCAAACAATGGAACAAGTACCAACAATGAAGGTAGGTTCAGGATTTCTCTGAAAGAGAATGCTATTTTGGAATTTTCATCAGTCGGATATGTGGATCAGGTGGCTGCCGCCTCTTCGGGTAATTTACATATCGTGATGCCCGTATCCATAACTACGGGAAGAGATGTAGTTGTGGTAGCTTATGGTACACAGCAAAGATCCAAAATGACGAGCTCACAATCCTCAATTTCAAGTAAAGATTTTGAGGCACAGCCTGTTTCAAGATTGGACCAGGTTTTACAAGGGCGCACGTCGGGCGTGCAGGTTACCAATACTACAGGTGCTCCGGGTGGAGATGTAAGAATTAGAATAAGGGGTGCGAATTCAATTACAGGAAATAATGAGCCCTTATACGTTATTGATGGCTTTGTAGGTGCTGATTTTAATACAATTAATCCCGACGATGTTGCCAACATTCAAATTTTAAAAGATGCTGCGGCTACCGCTCCTTACGGAAGCAGGGGAGCCAACGGCGTTGTAATAATTACAACTAAAAAAGGCAAAAGTGGCAAAGCCGATTTTAGCGTTAATTCCAGATTGTCTTCTTCAAAAATTATTAAAACCTATGATGTATTAAACGCTTCAGATTTCGCGGATGTAGTTAATGCCAGGGCTGAACTTGACGGCACCAGCGATGTATTTTCCCCGGAGCAGATTAAGGGTTTCAAGGAGAATGGGGGTACCGACTGGCAAAAGGAAATTTATGAGGAAGGTTTAGGACAGGCATACGAAATGAATGTTAATGGTGGTAGTGGAAATACTAATTACTTCATTTCCGGAGCTTACGAAAACCAGGAAGGAATAATAAAAAATTCAAATTATAAATTTTATAGCTTAAGGTCGAATTTAAATATTCAGTTAACTAAGAATTTTTCAACCTATTTAAATATCAACGGCTTTGTTCGTCATAATCTAAATACTTTTATACAAACAGGTACGGCTAATCCGGTAGTCCAGTCTCTTGCTTGGGCGCCCACGACACCTGTGTATGATTCCAGTGGAAATTTCACGAGGAAAGATCCTGTGGGTTCACAGGCATATAATCCTTTGGCTGAAGCACTTGACAGGAATGCCCGAACTGATGATTATAGTGTGAACCTTTCGGGAGGTTTTCTTTATAATATAACAAACGATCTTTCTTTTAATGTTCAGTATGGAGTAAATTTTGATAACGGGCAATATAAAAATTCAGGAACCCGATATGTAGCGGAGAATACTTATGCAGGAAGAAGTTTTGGAAATACACTCAATTTGCAAAATACCAATACGCTTCATTATCAACATAACTTTAATGGGATACACGATCTTGATTTGACTGCGGTAATGGAAGTTCAAAAAGATAGCTGGGAAGGGTTTAACGTCAATATTCAGAATCTTGTTTATCCGGATTTTATCTGGAATAACCTGGCACTTGCGGACATTAATGGAGTTGGGTCAGGCAAAACAGGATCTTCTTTATTTTCTCTCTTTGGACGTGTAAATTATTCTTTACTGAATAAGTATTTATTTTCAGCCACCATAAGACGGGATGGATCTTCAAAATTTAGAGGAGATAATAAATATAGTTATTTCCCATCGGTCTCGTTAGGATGGATCTTATCTAAAGAAAAATTTATTGACAACTTAAATTTATTTCATGAATTAAAACTCAGGGGAAGTTGGGGACTAACAGGTAACCAGGCAATTGGGCCATATAGTACTTACTCCACTTATAAAAATGTATCTACGGCTTATAATTCAACATCATTTGTGCCAGGCATTTGGATTAATACCGCTGAAAACGCTGATTTAAAATGGGAAACCACAGAACAAAAAGATCTGGGTGTTGATATGAGTTTTTTAGATGGTAGGATATATACAAACATTGATTATTTTATTAAGAAAACCAAAGATCTTTTATTGGCAAATGGCCTCCCAAATTTTATTGGTGGTGGCAGCATTATGCTTAATGTGGGAAGTGTTCAGAATTCAGGTTGGGAATTCACTTTTGGCGGCACCCCGGTAAAAGCGAAAGGCTTCTCATGGAATACCAATTTTAATTTCTCTCTTGTGGCAAATAAGATACTTAAGTTGAGCAAAGCTGGTGGTGACGACTGGTCTGTTTCTTCCGGAACTAACTGGGGTAGCGAACCCGATTTCCGGCTTAAATCAGGCGAATCAATGGGGGCGATTAATGGTATAAAATATTTGGGAACATGGAAACCCTCTGAAGCGGCAGAAGCTGCAAAGTACAATAATGTTCCGGGTGACTCCAAATATTTGGATGTAAACGAAGACCATGTTATTGATGGATCGGACAATACAATAATTGGCCAGGGCCTTCCAAAATATACAGTAGGCTGGAATAATACATTTAATTACAAACAGTTTGAACTAAATATATTCACACAAGGTGTATTAGGCTTTGACAAGTATAATTATATCTATGGAATGATGGTTTCAACTTTTGGTGACTTTAAACAACCAACTTCTGCTGACATCAAAAACAGGTATATTCCAGGAGTAAATGAAACCTCTGACATCCCTGCTTTTAGCAAAACCAATCAAAATATTCCTCTATCATCAAGATTTGTTTCAAAAGGGGATTTTTTGAGGATTAAGAACGTTAGTATCTCTTACAATCTGCCTAAGGCCAACTTGAAAAATATCGCTTCTCTAAAATTGTTTTTAAGCGTCACGAATTTATACACTTTTACTAAATACAGCGGTTTAGACCCTGAAGGAGCTAACACAGGTTCCGGTAGTGATGTTTATCAAAACTTCGACTATGGTAGCTATCCTATACCAAGAGTATACACGGCAGGAATCACATTAACTTTTTAATCTTTTAAAATTAATCACCATGAAATATAAATATTTGATTTTATTTTTTCTGATTGTTTCAGTATCAGGATGTAAAAAATTTTTAGAAGAAGATCCGCAAGGACTATTAGTGGGGGATGTAGCCTTAGAAAATGTGGATGGGCTCAATGCTCAGTTAGCAGGGGCGTATTCATGCTTTGTCCAGGGTTGGGATATAGGTTTTGCTTCTGCCGGTCAAATTGCAGCTTCAATGGGTGGTGACGATCTTACAACGCATCCGGGATTAAACAAAGCTGAATTCCGTGAGTTTGACCAATTTAATGCAAGCGCATTTAATGCAAGATCTTATTATGTTTGGGCCGGTTGCTATAAGATAATTCAATGTGCTAATAACATTATTAACAATTACAACAAAACAAAAGGAGATGAAGCTACTATTCAGCAAATTGCCGGTGAAGCTTATTTTCTTCGCGGGTTTGCTTATTACTATTTGGTAAGATGGTGGGGCAGGATTCCACTCATCACCACAGCCGAATTTAGCCCTGATCTCCTCAAGACCCCAAAAAGCGAAGTAGCTGATATTTATAAGCAGATTGAATCTGATTTAACAGACGCGGAAAAAATGGTAGGCGATATGAAGGTAGATCCCGGAAGGATCAACAAGGGTACTGTTAAGGCATATTTGGCTTCTGTCTATTTAACTGAAACAGGATGGCCTTTAAAAGACCCTTCCAAAGCAACACTGGCCGCAGCAAAAGCAAAGGAGGTAATTGATGATCACAACACTTATGGATTTGCTCTGTTTCAGGGAGATTATCAGAAAATTTTCACTGATGCATATTCTGAATATATTTTTGCAATTATGTGTAATGGAAATACGGTTGGAAACTGCTTTTATGGGGCTTCCGCAAGGCCGAGTGACGAATCAGGAGGCTGGGACGACTATTGTGCAGAAATCAATTTCTTCAAAAAGTTCCCTGCAGGCAATAGAAAGAACGGGACTTTTTCTACGGAATTTGAAGTAAACGGGACTGCGAAATCCTGGGACGAAATCGGTATTAAGCATCCATATTATAAAAAATTCAGAATACAAAGCGGAGATACATTAAGTTATGTTTCGAATAGCCCCATAATTTTTATGCGCTATTCAGAAGTTTTATTGACTTATGCTGAGGCGGAAGCAAGGGCAGAGGCCCCTAACGCCGATGCATATGCTGCAATTAATGCGGTACGTGAGAGGGCCGGGTTAAATGACCTGGCACCTGGTTTAAACAGCGCAGATTTTGTGAAGGCAGTAATTCAGGAGCGTGCATGGGAGTTTGCGGGAGAGTGGCATCGCTGGTTTGACCTGGTGAGAACAGAAACAGTAAAAGAAGCTAATTCAAATCGTGATCCTAATGAAATACCACTTATTGGAGATCCTGGTGACCAGAAGAACTGGCTATTGCCCATACCAGCGGGCGATGCATCTTATCTTGGTCACTAGGAAATTCAAAACGTAAAGTCTTGTTCCTAAAAACAAGCCCTTTTAACTTTGAATTTTAAACAAAGTGAAGAAATGTTGTAAATAATTGCCTGCCCTTTTTAAACCAGGCATTCTGAATATATTACTTCACAAGCTATTAATAAAAATGAAGCCGTAAAAAAGGAAATAGCTATGAAAAACATCGTTACATTTCTAACTTCTTTTTTTATAATCATTTATTGTTCCGGACAAGGAAACTGGAAGTATGGGCGACTGAAGCCTACTCATGATGGGCACTATCTTCAATATGAAGATGGCACTCCTTTCTTTTGGCTTGGAGATACAGGATGGGATCTGTTTTATAAGCTCAAATTAAGTGAAATAAAAGAATACCTGGATAATCGGGCAGCCAAGGGGTTTAACGTGATACAAGCGGTGGCTTTAGCGGAGCCTGACGGCATTCGCAAACCTAACAGGTATGGTCAGCTTCCTTTAATAAATAATGATCCGACCCAACCGAATAATCAATATTTTTCTCTTATTGATAGTACAATTCATCTGGCGGCAAAGCATCACATGTTCATCGGATTGTTGCCAACATGGGGTGATAAAATAGCGAAAATGTGGGGGGAAGGTCCTGTTATTTTCGATAGTATTAATGCTTATACGTATGGAAAATGGATTGGGAACAGGTATAAAAATGATCCTAACATTATATGGATAGCAGGAGGCGACCGGCCGGCTTTTACAGATAGCATGGATTGGCGGCCGGTATGGCGTGCAATGATCAAAGGGATAAGAGAAGGAACTGATGGAAAGGCCATAATTACTTACCACCCCGCGGGAGAAAGTTCCTCATCACAATTTTGGAATGGGGAAGATTTTCTTGATGTAAATATGATACAATCCGGACACCGGAAACCTGATCTTCCAACATGGCAATGGATAACACATGATTATGATTTAATTCCACCCAAACCAGTATTAGATGGCGAACCTAATTATGAGGATCATCCTATCAACTGGAATCCCGAAAATGGATATTTCAGGGACTATGATGTTCGTAAGCAACTCTATCGGTCTGTATTCAGTGGGGCATGTGGAGTGACTTATGGCCATAATTCCATTTTCCAGTTTTATGGGCATGGAGATAAAAAAGTAAACTTTGCAGATCGTTACTGGGAAGAAGCTCTTAACCGTCCGGGCGCTTTCCAGGCTGGTTATCTGAAGAAATTGATTTTATCAAGGCCTTCGCCCGAGAGGGTTCCTGACCAGTTTCTCATTATGGGAGGGCAAGGAAAAGATAGTGCTGAATACGCGACAGCCTTTCGCGCAGGAGACAGCACCTATGCAATGATTTACCTGCCGGTAGGAAAAAAGATAGAAATTAATACGTCATTAATAAAGGCAAAATTAATAAAGGCTTGGTGGTTTAACCCACGGACGGGTAAAGGTGAAAAATCTTTCTCTTTTGGGCCAACAAAATCCAAATGGTTTACCACTCCGTCATTGGGAATGAAAGACGACTGGGTACTTGTGCTCGATGATGCCGGCATATATTCTAAGAACCCAGGTTCAAAATAAAAACACATTAATAATTTTTCTTAGGGCAACATCCACCATGATGCTAAAAAAAACAACATACAACTTAGTAATCAGGCACAATTCCTTCCCGCTGTTCATCCTGTTCCTCGTGATTTTTTATCCGGCAAGGTCAACGGGACAGGATGTTCTCAGGTTATGTCCATTGAATCATCACTATTTAATGTTTCAAAATAAGCCGGTTATTTTGATCACATCCGGCGAACATTATGGGGCCTTGCTTAATCTTGATTTCGATTATGTCGCTTATTTCAAGGCCTTGCAAAAAGAAGGAATGAACAATACCCGTGTTTTTTCCGGAGCTTACGTAGAACGGAAAAATGATATCGATTGGTTGCAATACAATAACACACTTGCACCAAAGCCAAACAGGCTGATAACACCATGGAAGCGGAGTAGTGTTCCCGGTTATGCCAATGGCGGAAACAAATTTGATTTGAATCAATGGAATGAGCAATATTTTTTGAGAATAAAAAATCTTTTGAGACAGGCTGCACAACGCAAAATTTTAGTTGAATTTACATTGTTTGGTAATCAATATGGTGACGGCATTTACTCCTATTCGCCCCTATACCCGGATAATAATATCCAGGGTGCCGGCATCAAAAGAAAAGATGGCTTTCCCGATTTTCAATCAATGAAAGATTCGGCACTTGTAGCGAGGCAGGATGCTATGGTCATTAAGATTATTAAAGTGCTAAATAATTTTGATAACCTGTATTACGAAATATCAAATGAACCTTATAATGAAGTGAAAGATTCATCACTTGTGGATCAATGGCATGTTCACATGGTAAATCTTATCCGGGAAACAGAAAAATCCCTCCCCAAAAAACATCTCATAGCTTCCAACCAGGCTATTGTTGACAATCCCCAGGTAGATATTGCCAATTATCATTATGTGCATATTCCAAACAGTCCTGATTTTGATTCTTTATTACATCTTAACAAAGTTATCAGCATGGATGAAACCATGGGTCCATTACGGGATGCAGATGTTAATGATGTAAGAGTGGAAGCATGGGATTTTATTTTACATGGGGGCGGCGCATACAACAATTTAAATTGGGAATATACGCCATCAAATCCACAAGGTACTCCGGCAGCAGATACGATCAGGCAATATTTACAACCCCTGCAACAATTTATTAGTGGATTTGATTTTGTAAAAATGAAGTATTCTCCAAAATTGATGAAGAAGGTTCCGGAGAAAGCGATTACACGTTTACTGGCAGAACAGGGAAGCCGGTATGCGCTTTATATACATCACAGCAAACCGTATGATGCCGCGCCGAATAAAGAAGGAATATGGAAATACGAAGCAGATACATCTACGTTTCATGATACAATTAGCATTCATTTGGAGGCAGGAACTTATACCGCAAAGTGGTATAATCCGGTTACTGGTAAATGGATAGGCAAAGAAATTAAATGGAAACAAGAAGCAGGTAATCATACTTTTTACACAGGTTCTTTTATAACGGATATTGCTTTGAGTATCAGAAAAGAATAGTTTGAAAAAGAAAATTATAACTATTTGTATGTTTACCGGAAGGTTAACAAACTAAAACTTTCAGGGGCTTGTTTGAAGAGCGTGCTTGAAAAAAAATCTAAATATTTGTTCGTTTAGGAGATAATCAAAATCGAAAGGATCGGGGTCAGCTTATTGATGTAATTGAAATGCAAAAACTGATTATGCGAGGTACCTGGAACTCAAAGAAAATATTAGCTTTTCTTTTTTTTCATTTCCGAAAACAATTTCAATATAAGATCCATTATTTTTTTTACTGATCCAGGCAGGATTAAACGATTTAAGTTGCATTAATATTTTGAATATGGGAGTAGTATCGTTCGAATCAGAAATAATTATTCCACTATCACCAATAGTTTTAAAAAAAGTGATTCTTTCCGCTTTCCTCAAGTGATAAAAACACAATAAAAACCAGGCTGATCCAAACCAGGTATGCTGTCTTTCATCGTAATTATTCAAAACCTCTTTTCTGTTTTTTTCTTTTGCATCATAATTTTTTCGCTTTTTAAAAGTAACAGGCGAAATATGAATGGGCTTATCGGAAAAAGATTGAATTGT
This sequence comes from Ginsengibacter sp., assembly GCA_040005125.1. Lineage (GTDB taxonomy): Bacteria > Bacteroidota > Bacteroidia > Chitinophagales > Chitinophagaceae > Ginsengibacter. The sequence continues at coordinate 7,197 of JBDTZL010000263.1, read as the reverse complement.
TTCAATTATATCCTCGAGGCTATTAAGATTCTCTAATAGGGATAGGGTGTCAGAAACATGTACCTGTGGGTTAATACTGAAACTTATAAAATCATAGGAGTTTGATTTAGGACGCTCCCGGTTTAGCTCTGCAAAATATCCATCAGTACCGTATCCAACAGGTATATGGTGAAATGCCAGTTTCAATAATGGATATGCATAATCCTGCAATACTGCCGGGGTAACTCTGCATTCTTCATGTAATAAAAGTATGCTTGAAATGCGTTGGTTTCCGGAAACAATATATTTTATAAGTTCATCTGTTTCTGATATGAAGGCTTTTGTAAAAAAAGCTATGATTTCCAGTTGGGTGTTCAGCTTTTCCGCATCTATAAAACTTTTATCCAATGCTACTTTCCAATTTTTGTGGAAATAAATTTCCACACGATATTGTTTAAAAGGGATCTTATTTAAGAGAACAATTTGTTCTTTAGTTAATTCTTTTATTTCATCAGGTGAAGAATAGCCTATAGCGGGTATGGTTTCATCGACCCGTATTTTTCTTTTTATTGAACCAGGATCAGCCAGTTCGTTTTCGCAGTTCTTTATTTTAAGCGTTACCTTTTGCATTAATTCTTCCTCCTCACTTACCTCAAAGGGAAAAGGTAATGATAATGGTCGGCTATAAATCTTAAATGAATCATCCATCCAGTTACGCTGATCTTCAGCTTCAAAAATATCACCTTCAAAATGTAGTTCTATTGCCACATGGTTAAAAATATTCCATTCCATTTTTTTTATATCATAAAATGGTTGCGAAGGGCTGATCAGATCCGGAAAAGATGTTTTCTCAATTTTCCCGGAAACGGTGTCTATCTGAACGGGCTGTGCCCTGCATGTTGAGGTTGGTAAAAGGGTACAAATGCCAATGCGGTTGCTTTTAAATTTGTTTTCAGCTTTCCCAATCATTGAAAAACTGATTGTATTATTCTTTTTGCCCTCTATTACAATGCTGGCTTTGTATAAAGTTGATAAAGAAAAATATCGAACTGTATAACGGACACTAAATTCCAGATCATATTGCTCAATTTTTTCATTCTCAATTGTAAAGGCTGCTGTATCCCAATTGTCCAAACGCACAGCGCCGTACATCATTCGTATGATTTCGACATTACCTTTTTTAATATTTCGTAGATTCCCGTTTTCATATATGCAGGTTATTGAGCCTGCCTGGAGTTTTATGGCAGATACTACATCAACATCAAATGGTAGTTCAGTTATATTCTTCATTAGCAAATTGGATTATTCAGATTCCAAATAAGTCATAGGAAATATTCAATGGTTTTACTACAGGACAGTGCTATTTTTTTCGAATAAACTCATCGACATTAGATTTATCAATTTCTATCGTGCCGGTGATCACTGTGTTAGGAATGGGTATTACACCTGCTTTGGCATCATTGGCAGACAATGGTAAAGTTTTATGACGCATATCATATAGAAATTGTGCGCCAAGCCATGTGAATAATTCCCGCTTTTGTCCTACCAGGTAATCTATAACTCCTTCCTTAACCAAAGCCAGGTGTTCCGGCTCAGCATCAACTGTTGTTATTTTTATTTTCCCTGCTTTTCCTGATTCTTTTACGGAGATAGCAATGCCAGGGCCAGAGTTTGAATCAAAGCCGGCAATGCCCGCAAGGTCTGGATTGGCAGCTAACAGATCAGCGGTAATATGCGCTGCCGTTTCCACATTCGCTTTATCATCATATTTTCCAAGAAATTCTATCTTAGGAAATCTCTTTAATACATCCTGAAACCCTTTAAAACCTGCTTCCATATTTTCCATGCCTAGAATACCCAGGCAGGCTACTTTTCCATGCTCATTTATAATCTTAGCCATACGATCGCCTTGTAATTTTCCCATTTCATACCAGTCGCTGCCAATAAAGCAATGCCTGCCGGAGTTAGGGATTTCCGAATCATATACGATAGTAGGTATTCCCGCATCTACAGCTTTTCTGATTACCTGTGCAATCCCGGGATCAGTGCCATTGATTAATAGACCTGCGGGTTTGCCAGGTATCACTTGTTCAATAGTTGAAGCCTGGGCAGGTACATCCCATTCTGAGGGACCAAGAATAGAAGTTCTTACACCTTTTTTCTCTCCCCATTCTTTAAACGCTTTTTCATCATGGTTCACATATAAGGGTAGATTTACGGCAGTAGTTATCATTACATATTCTTCATTAGGCGAAGCCTCATCAGAAGTAATGAATTTTTCAGTTTCATTAAGACTTGCTTTTGTTTTTTCATTGGGTCGCGGCGGCGTTTGGCATCCGTTAATAACGAGATACACAAGCAACGGTAATATCTTTTTCATCTCTTATTTTAAGATAGTTATTTATAAAGCACCAGCTTGTTCGGGCGGGCTTCAATTATTTATCGAGTCTTTTTAATAGTAATTGATCAATACCCACGGCGATAATCAGAATCGCTCCCAGGATAACTTCCTGCCAATAACCGGATACTCTGCTGATGATGAGTAGATTATTTATCAGCGCCATAAATAATACACCCAAAAAAGCTCCCCAAATTTTTCCAACTCCACCGGCAAGGCTTGCCCCTCCCAGGATAACAGCAGTGATTACCCTCAATTCCAAACCTTGCCCTGAGGTGGATAAAGCAGCACCGAGCCTGGATGATAAAAGCAGTCCCGCAATCCCCGCTAATAATGCAGAAATTACAAATCCCCAAATCTTCATTTTTTTCACATTGATGCCCGACAACCTCGCAGCTTTTTCATTGCCCCCTATAAAATAATACCGTCTAAAAAAAACAGTGTTATTTACGAGAAATCCAAATACAAAAACAATGGCAAGCATATACCATACAGGAGCCTGTAATCCTGCAAGTTTTGATTGGCCAATGTAAATAAAATCGTATGGAAAATTTTGTATGCCTGCCCCACTCAGCATTAAAGCGAAGCCGCGTACGATACCCATCATTGCAAGTGTTTGGATCATTGGATTTATACCAATTTTTGCAATTAGCCATCCATTTATGAAACCAATCATTGTCGACCCGGTGAGGGCCGCGATGATTGCGATGATAAAATTTACATCATAGTAATACATTAAATAACCAGCCATTCCTCCGGCAAAAGCTACAATAGAACCAACCGATAAATCAAACATTCCTCCAATCATTAATATCATCATACCAACCGCTACAATTGTATCAATAGAGAGGTTTAACATTATCTGCGAAAAATTTTCAAGAGTAGGAAACTTATTTGGATATACCAGTGCCATAATGATACATAATAAAATAATACTGGCACCCAGTGAAAATATTCTGTCCCGCAACCGTTCTTTTATCTCCATTTTATATGGTGTAACATAAACTAATTGATGCCTAATGCAAAAGCGGCAATTTTTTCTTCTGTCGCTTCTGATTTATCCAATATCATTTTTAAACGCCCGTTATACATTACCGCAATCCGGTCTGATAAAAGTAGCAGTTCGGTCAATTCGCTTGAAATCAACAATACACTTTTCATCTGAGCTGTTAGATTTTTCAATATTTTATAAATTTCAATTTTAGCTCCTACATCAACCCCAAGAGTGGGTTCATTGACAATCAGAAGTTCAGGTTTTAATGCCATCCATTTTGCAAGGACTACTTTTTGCTGATTCCCCCCGCTTAATTTTCTTACCAGTTGTTTAACTGTCGGTGTTCTGATGCGCAACTGTTCCTTAAGGTTTTCTGCTTTATTAAAGATTTGCTTTTCCTTATAAAATCCGTGTTTCAAACCCGTTGAAATAATATTTTCGGCCACAGATTTTTCAAGAAATAACCCTTCTGTTTTTCTGTCATCCGGCAAGTAAGCAATACCGGCATCAATCGCATTAAAAGGGTGATGAGGATTGTATTTTTTCCCATTCAGGAACATAGTTCCGTTATTGATTTTAGTATCACCAAAAATGGCGCGTGCCATTTCTGTTCGGCCAGACCCTAATAAACCTGCAAAACCTAATATCTCTCCTTTATAAAGGGAGAATGAAATATCATTAAATCCTTTACCCGAAATATTTTCGATCTTTAATCTGATTGGTTTACCGGCGTCAGAGTGATACACAGCGGATAATAGTTCGCGTCCCACCATCATTCTTACAATATCAGAAACTGGTGTCTTTCCAGCCACGGTTCCCTGGTATTTACCGTCTTTTAATACGCTTACAGTATCGGCTATTTGTTGAATTTCAGACATTCTATGTGAAATATAAATAATAGAAACACCTTTTTCTTTTAGTTTTCTGATAATGGTAAACACTACTTCAGCTTCACTATGAGTGATAGAGGCAGTTGGTTCATCAAGTATGAGTAATTTTGGGTTTTTGGCGAGAGCTTTGGCTATTTCTACCATACTTTTTTGTGGTGAAGAAAGTCTTCCAACAATCATTGAAGGTGATAAATTTCCCACTTGAAGTTCTGCTAATAATTTCTTTGTTTTACACGACAATGCGTAATGATCAATCAGGCCGGCTCTATTGATTGGCTGATTTACAGGATAGATATTTTCAGAAATACTTAAGGAATCTACAAGGCTTTTTTCCTGGTGAACGATGCTTATGCCAATAGACTGTGATTCTAAAACGCTTCCGATTTTTACTTCTTTTTCATTCCAGAAAAGTTGTCCCTGGTCAGCGGCTATATTGCCTGAAATAATGTTCATTAAGGTAGTTTTCCCCGCTCCATTTTCACCACACAAAGCATGGACTTCCCCTGATTTAAATAGGAGTGAAACATTTTGTAATGCTTTTACGCCCGAAAACGATTTTGATATATTTTGTAGTCTCAACATTATAAATGAATAACATTTCCACTTAAAGCGGATTCATAAGCTGCAGCAACCAATTCAACAGTCTTAAAATTATCATATCCTGTAGTTTCACATTCTGCACCTTTCAGCCCATTTAAAATATTACGATTGCAATCTACTATGCTTGAGTGTACCACAGAATAAGCAGGATCTGCCCAGGCATATAAGCCAGGTTTTATAATGGCTACATTTATTTCCTCTTTGGTAATAATTTTTAATTCAAAATCAACAGATAAATGGATAGTGCCCTTTTCGCATTCAATTAGCGCAAGCGTTTGTGGAAAAGATTCCTTCTCCTGGATTGAAGCATAGGAAATTTCAACAAAACATTGAACGCCGTTTTTCATTTCCATTAATATATTGGCTACATCTTCACCACTAATTTCCGGATTTACCTTTTGTGTAAGGCAATATAAAGTTTTAGCTTCGCCAAACAAAAACCTGCAGATATCCAGCACATGTGACCCTACATCACTTATAATAAAATGTTCCTGCTCTTTTAAAAAAGGCTGATTATTATAAACCGGAAATGCAGAGCAAAATGAAACTCTCGCCTTAAATGGCCTCCCGGTTACCTCTGATTGTAATGCTTTCTTTAATGCACGGACAGGCGCCTGCCATCTGAAATTTTCATGAATAAACAGGTTAACATGATTGTCTTCACAAATTAAGATCATGGCCCTTGCCTCCTCTTTTGAGGAAGACATCGGTTTTTGGCAAATAACATTGATCCCTTTTTCTGCGGCTATCCGGGTAAATAAAGAATGCGTATTGACATCAGTAATGATATCTACAAAATCTAATTTCTCTTTGTTTATTAATTCCTCAACAGATTCATATACTTCCGGGATACCAAATTTTTGGGCAACTGCTTCCGCTTTTTTTTTAGTTCGGTTATAAACAGCTACAAGTTCTACCCCCGAGATTTCCTGCCAGGCGGGTATTTGGTAATTTGACCAAAATCCTGCTCCTATAATCGCGCCTCTCAACATATTGAAAATTAGTTTGGCGGTTTAAAATTTAATTAAAGTACTTAGGTTTTCGACCATCCGGATTTTGAAATTTCACAATGATGCTAACAGCCTTTACATAATGGCAGAATTATTTCACAATATCTTTCACCTGTTCCCGGATATCTGACATTTCAAAAATCTTTTTCCAGTTTTCTTTAAATAGTATTGGTTTTGCTCTTTTACTTATTTTATATGCGGCATCTGAAAACTTGCCATTAGTTTCGTTGAATAAAACTGCTATTTGGATCCTCAAATGTCCTAATATAAAATCCCTGGCAGCCTCTTCAGGAACACCCAATTCGACAATGCAATCAAAACCTTCTTTAACCCTTTCCATAGCTGTTTGTGCAAGTGTTTCAACCAGCGCAGGTTCAAGCATGGCCATTTGTTCAAGTGTAATCCGGTAGGTATTTTTTATAGGGCCGTAAATATCCTTCGCCACTTTTTCTCCTAATTTATAATGTTCTTCCTGGCCATACATTAATGCTACAACTATAGATTGTTTAGCGGAGATTCCTCCATAAAAATCACGGAAAGCTTCTTCCGTTTTCTCCCAGTTAAATACTCCCGGATGACAAGGGTGTGCTATCACATATCCCAGATCATCACGATGATAGATGATTCCATGCAAAGGACCGGCAGGATCCAAAGTCATGAGCAACGCCCCGGGCTTCATGAGAGGTATGATCTCATCAGATATAGAGCCAATAGATACATCAGGCACGCTTAAAATAACAACATCTGCTTCGCAAACACATTTTTTCTGATCACTTACATCAATCTTTTTATCTTTGAGTTTTTGGATACCTTCTTCGCTAATTTCAAGATAGTCTAATTTATAGTGAGGACATTTTAAAAAGTTATCTGTAAGGCGAATACCCATTTTTCCACCAGCTCCAACTAATGTTATTCTTTTCATTGTATATATTTTTTGAGATAATTGATGCTTTTTTCAACCCATTCTTTCTCTTTAGCAATCGTTGTGTCTATGTCTTTTTCTTCCTCCATCCATAATTCAAGCGTTGCAGTTTTGCACTTTTTGTATTTACTAACTTCATTTAAAAGCCAGGGTATGTTTAGCATTCCATCACCTGCCGGAGTTCCAAACACCTTAAATCCCATTTTATGTGAAACCCTTTCAATGGTAAAATCCTTTATGTGAAGATTTACTGTGTAAGGCAACAGGACAGGCAATATCTCATGAATTCCCTCCCCGGCACCTAATGAATTGCAGGTGTCCAGGCAGATGCCAACATATTCTGTACTTGTTTTTTGTACGATGAATTCTAAATCTTTCGCTTTGAAACGATCGTGATTTTCTAT
>JBDTZL010000317.1:0-7290 GCA_040005125.1 Ginsengibacter sp. | reverse complement strand
AAAACCTGTGAAGTGTTACAAATGGTTTACTTCATGCCAGATTCTGGTTTTATTACCTCCAATTAGGGTCCTGCTTCTCAGAAGACAATACTATTGCATAAATCCGATTAGCCGTTCCCGTTAGATAACATCAATTCCCCCCGGTCTTCACCCTGTTCTGTTCGTCTGAAGCGCTTCCTGTTTTTCTACGTTGCTGATTTTGCAATGGTTTGCCAAAGCGGTATGTGAAAGTAAGCGATGCTCTCCTGTTGTCATGGCGGTTTCTGAGAAAAACATCAATGTCCTGGTATTGTACACTGCCTGTAAAATTCTGAGAGGCGAAAATGTCCCTGATACCTAATTTAACCGTTCCCTTCTTTTTAAGAACCTCTTTTTGCAAGCCTGCATCGAGCCTCCACAAAGGATCTATAATTATCTGGCTTTCTATACCCTTCGACCTGTAAAAGCCGCTTAGTTCTGCGCTCCATCCTTTTTTAAATTTTAACTGGTTGGTTATGTTCGCAAAAAAAGTTGTGCTGTTTACATTAAGATATCCTCCATCCAGTTCGCCTTTATAAGTATCGTGCACAACATTGCTGTAAATGTTGGTGGTTAAAAATTTCGTAACAGGAAAATAAGCGCTTACGGCCAATCCCATATTTGTACGGGATGCGATATTTTCTTTGGTTTGAAATGTTTTTCTTTCGCTGGTGATTTGTTTAAGCACATCAGTAAATACATTATCTGTTTTGCTGTAATTAACGGTTGTTGTCAGGAAGCCGTTGTAGGTATGGGACAATTCTATATTATCAGTAAACTGCGGTTGCAGTAATGTATTACCAACTTTATAGGTGTATTCGTCAAGGAAATAATAAAAAGGGTTTAAATCCTCGTAAGCCGGCCGGTCAACCCGGCGCCCAAAATTTATCGAAAAAGTATTTTTCTTATCCGCTTCATAACTTATATAAACAGTAGGGAAAAGATTTGTATAATTTTTGGTAAAGGATGAATCGGGACGTGTTGAGTTTCCAACCTGGTGGCCTTGCGCATTTGTATTTTCTGCGCGCAATCCTGCCTGCACACCCCATTTTTTAATCTGCCTGTTATAGTTGATATAGGCAGCGTTTATATTTTCTTTATAAATGAAATGATTGGTTTTTCCTTCATCTGTAACATAACCAGCCGGGGTGTTATCCTGGTATAAAGCATCATTATCAGTAGTAACATAACTGCTTTTTAAACCAGTTTCAATCTTAGCAGCCTTTTTAAGTGGGAATGTAAAATCTGTTTTTGCTGAATAAATATTTATTCTTGCCGGCAACGTGCCTTTCAACTGGTCATCGGGCCTGCGTTCACTATGATCAGGGTCTAAATGACTGTTTTCAAAAAACTGGTCCTTCGCCTGGTAGTAAGTAAGATAATCGATGTCAACCGTAAATTCTTTTCCGGTAGAATCAAATGAATGGTGAAGATTGAAATTAAGAGATAAATTATTTGACTTGCCCGTCTCCGAATTATTGGCAACTGAAATCGAATCTACAATCTTATTGGCGTCTTCTAAAAGAGTTGTATTTAATCCTTTATTGCGGGATGGGTTAATAAAACCTGAAAATACAATGCCGGCAGTAGTTTTTTTATTGGCATAAAAATCCATCCCCAATTTTACATTATGTTCAGGCGAACTGAATTGCATATTTGATTGCTGATCAAATATGGTTTCTAAATTCTTAGTAACTGTATTTCTGAAATTTCTATGGATATACAGATCTTCGTATCCACGCCAGTACGAATAACTGTAATTACCAAAGAGGTTTACTTTGCCGGTACGGTAATTAAGATTCAGGCTGTTATTGGTTTTTGTATATCTCCCCTGTGTAATGCTTGTGCTGAGATTACCATTAAAACCCTTCATTTTATTCTTTTTCGTCTTAATATTAATAATGCCGGAATTACCGGAAGCATCATATTTCGCTGAGGGATTTGTCATGATTTCAATCTGGTCAATGGCAGAAGATGGCATATTTTTCAAAACGTTGGCCAGTTCCTGTCCACTCAGGTAAGAAGGCCTTCCGTCCATCATTATCAAAACACCCTGTTTACCTTTCAGGCTAATATTTCCGTCTTTATCCACCGTAACACCGGGCGACTTTTCGAGTACTTCCATTGCGGTGGTTCCTGCATTGGTTATTGCTGCATCTACATTAATTACCGTGCGGTCAATTTTTCTTTCAATAAATGGCTTCTTTGCAGCAACGGTAACTTCTTTTAAAGTTTTTATATCATTTGTCAATTGCAAAACACCGGCAGATATTACTGAACTATTATTGATTTCCAGGATAGGGCTATTTGTTTTCAAATGCCCGGTGGATGTAGCCAGGACGTAATATTTTCCATAGGGAATATTTTCAAATAAAAAATTTCCTGTCTTGTCGGTAAGTCCAATTTTAAACAACAAGGAATCTTTTGCTTTAAAAAGAGATACAGTAGCTGCATCTATAATTTTTTGATCTCCGCCATCAGCAACAGTGCCCGAAATGCTACCCTCGTGAACCTGGGCAGTTAGTAATTTGGAAAAAATTAAAAAAAATACAATTAGAGTTAATCTGGTCATGATTTTTGTTTTAATACTATGTTTACAATATTACATCATAAAACTAAGTACTTTGCTTAGCATAGTACATCATAATACATGGAAGGCAATAATTCTTTATGATCGGCTATTGGAATGTTTGAACACGGGGGATTAGATTATTGAACGGGAAAGGACAATAAAAGTTACATGAAAGAGAAATGTTATTATTTGTAGCTGTAGACAATACAAATATTATGAAAAAGGCTACCGGATTGGATACATACATTAGAGCAAGGCCGAAATAAAATTAATTCATAAGCCAAAGGTTGAAAATACAACCAGAAAGTTATCCTTCCTGAATGTATACTTTATGATGTAGCAATTTGCCTTCTGCTAAAAATTAAGATGCCTAATAACCCTGTAAAAGCCAAAGCAGCCGAAATGAGCTCGGCCTGTGTTGGATGCAGGCCAAATATTGAATATGTTGAATTGACCCGAATAGTTTCTACAAAAAAACGTTCGACTCCATTTAATATGAGGTAAATGGAAAACATAATTCCGGGCTTTTTTATTCTTCTTCTTATCATCCACAGGAAAAGAAATAGTAGTCCGCAAAAAATAGTTTCATAAAATGGTGTGGGAAATACCGGCTGCGGTAATGCGCGGCAATATTTGCCATCGCAATCATTCATTAAAATTCCGTCTTCATTTACGTTGTGAGGATAAGTATATGCAAACATCCATTTGGGCAAAAATGATGGCCCTTTAAAACTTTTATGCGGAACTTTTCCCAATGACTCTGAATGCCGGTCGGTAACATTCACAGAATTGCCGGCAGGGTCCGTTACGGAGCCGATTATAAAATAAGGGGCATTTTGTTCCAATTTATCCTGGAATTCCTGTGGCGTCGCAGCCGCCACAACATGCCCGGGCTTATCACTGATATAGGCGCTGTTGAAAATTCCCCAGTCACCATCGCCCGCAACCTGGCAACCAATTCTTCCAATGGCATAAGCAATCATCAAAGCCGGCGCGGCAGCATCTGTAAGGTGCAGGATACTAATTCCCTTCTTATGCGCATAGATGCAAATAGCTATCGCTGCGCAAATTAGTCCTCCGTAAAAAGTAAGTCCGCTCGGTGACAATAAATTGCCTAAAGGATTCTGTATGAATCTATCCCAGTTTTCAAGATTATCGAAGAGCTTGGCCCCCAGGATTCCAAAAACCAAAGCGAAAATAACCATATCACCTACCCTGTCATGTGGCCATACTCTTATTATCCGTTTTTCCGGCTTAGACAGTTTTTGTTTATCTTTTTCACGGTATTTAAAAAAAATCAATACACCGGCAAGTATGATACCTCCCGCCCAGCTTCCTGATGAGGAAAAAATATAGTCCTGCAGATCCAGACCGGGTGAGCGGCTCGCAATAAAAACTCCAATGAGCTTGTAACCAAAGATAAATCCGACAATTCCATTAATCAAAAGATCAAGGAAAGATGCAGGTTTTCCTGCAGTAATATTTTCTTCACGGGGTTGCAAAAGCCCTGATTTTTCCCGGCGCTTTAGCTCCAGTGTAAAGAAATAAGCTGCTACTATAAACGCTATTGCTACGAAAATTCCAAAGGTATAAAAGATTTTAAAAGCATTTATTTTCCACCCAAACCAATCATTAATAGCATAATACAAATTGGGATACATAGCAGCCGTTTAAATTGGGTAAATAAACCATGTATGGTTTATTAAGCCTGTAAAATAAATAGGATGAAGGATTAAATAATCTAAAAGTTTACCAATCTAGCAGTACTCTTCGAAAGCAGCGGTAAGATTACTGGCAATCATTTGCGGGGATCTTCTTTCAATGTTATGCCTTTCAATGAAATGAACAAGCTGTCCATTTTTGAATAAAGCAATAGATGGAGAAGACGGCGGATAAGGAAGCAAATACTGACGGATTTTATCCACGGCCTCAATATCAAAACCTGCGAAACTTGTAGCCAGGTGATCTGGCTTTTTAGCACTGTTTTCAATTGCAAGTAAAACTCCCGGCCTTGCAGTGCCTGCTGAGCAACCACACACAGAATTAATGACTATCAAAGTAGTTCCTTCTTCAGCAACTGCTTTATCAACTTCACCTGTTGTTACTAATTCGGTAAACCCATTTTCAGTTAATTCTTCCTTAAAGGGTATAACAATTTCTTCTGGATACATTTTTACAAATTTTTAGATTGCAAATTTACTGCACTTAAATGTTATAAAAACATTGTTTTTAGAAACAGGTTGTGAAATTTCGTCGTGAAAAAAAACTTATTACGCCATAATGTCTCAAAAAAATTAAAATAATGTCATAAAAAGCATATGGTACTTAATTTGATCACATAAGCCAAAATTAAAAATAAAAGATATGACATACGTAAAATTCAACCACCCCGCAGCGAAAACTTTTGATAGTTTTCTTAATAACATTTTGAACGAAGGGCCTTCTTTTCAAGGCAACGGTTTTAATTTCCCTCCTGTAAATATTTCTGAAACAAAAGATTTGTATGAATTGGAATTCAATGTTCCCGGAAGAAATAAAGAGGATTTTAAAATAACAGTTGATAAAAACATTCTTACGGTTTCTTTTGATAAAAAAGATGAAAACAAAGATGAAAACAAAAAACAAATTAAAAAGGAATTTAGTTTGCAGCCCTTCAAGAGATCCTTTACCCTCGATGAAAAAGTTGTTTCTGAAAACATTGCCGCAAAGTATGAAAACGGATTGCTTGTATTAAGTCTTCCTAAAAAAGAAGAAGTAAAAGTTGAAGCAAAACAAATTTCAGTTAACTAAGTAATTAAGATTTATTGAATAAATACTCATTGGTTAAAACCTCTTCATTTTTGGAGAGGTTTTTTTATTTATATCCCAGGATCTTAAGCATACTTTGAGCGCTTTGTTCTTTTGCATAAACCCAATCTGTGAGCTTTCCATTTTTATCATAATCAATAACGATATGTTTGGGAGAAGGAATAAGGCAATGTTTAATACCACCGTAACCGCTTATCTGGTCCTGGTAAGCGCCGGTATGGAAAAAGCCGACATATAAAGGTTCCCCGTTCGTGATTTTCGGTAAAAAAACTTCGTTGATGTGTTCTTCCGAATCATAATAATCATGACTATCACATGTGATGCCCCCAAGAGTAACCCGCTGGTATTCCTCATTCCACTTGTTAATTGGCAACATTAAAAACTTCTCCCCTATTCCCCATGTATCGGGCAATGTAGTGATAAATGAAGAATCAATCATGTACCAGGTTTCCCGGTCATTTTGCATCTTTTCTGCTACCACGCTGTAAATATGAGCCATACTTTCACCTACCGTATAACTTCCAAATTCAGTAAAAATATTAGGCATAGGAACTTTAGATCGCTTACAGGCTACTTTTATATTCCTTACGATTTCGTTTATCATAAACTGGTAATCGTATTCGAAACCAAGTGAATGTTTTATAGGGAAGCCTCCCCCTATATTTATTGAATCCAGTTCAGGACAAATTTTCCTGAGCTGGCAATAGAGGTTGATTATTTTATTGAGTTCACTCCAGTAATAAATATCATCCTTAATGCCTTTGTTCAAAAAAATATGCAGCATTTTTAACTGGAACCTATGTTCGTTTCCCTCAATTTCATCAACATAAAATTCAAGAATATCTTTTACGCGTATGCCTAACCGTGAGGTATAAAATGGAAACGTTGGCTCTTCTTCTGCTGCTACCCTTATACCGATATTGAAAGGCACTCTCACTGATTTTCTATAAGCAGCCAGTTCCTCTTTGTTATCAAGAACGGGGATTACATTTTTAAAGCCCGTATTCAATAACCTTGCAATCCTGCTTATGTAAGGTTTTTGTTTAAAGCCATTGCAGATGATGAAAATATCTTTAGTGATTTTTTTTCCTTCAAATAGCTTATTAATTATATCAATATCATAAGCATAAGAAGTTTCAAGATGTATTTTGCTTTTCAAAGCCTCTTCAACGATAAAAGAAAAATGTGAGCTCTTGGTGCAGTAGCAATAAAAATATTCTCCTTCATACTTATGTTTTTTAATTGCATTGGCAAACATTTTTTTTGCCTTTGCGATCTGCATCCCGATTTTAGGAAGGAAAGAAAATTTTAAAGGAGTCCCATATTTGTCAATCAAAGCTTTTACGTCTACCCCATTGTATTGCAGGTAATCATCTTTAAGATCGTAACCTTCCTGCGGAAAATTAAATGTCTGGTGAACGAGATCCTTATAAGAATTATTCATTGCTGACAGTTAAGATCATTAAAATTTTTACAAATGTAACAGAATGATGTATCATACAAATAAAAAACCGTCTTGTTTTACAACAAGACGGTTCACAACAAGACGGTTCAATAATTTATCTTCAACATTTACTTAACAGAAATAATAAGGTTCTTAAAGCTATCGGGTTCGTTCATTGCCATGTCTGCAAGAATCTTCCTGTTGAGCTCTATATTTTTTTCAGCCAGCTTATGAATAAATTGGCTGTAAGTCATCCCTTCCGCCCTTACTGCTGCATTGATACGGGCGATCCATAGTGACCGGTATTCGCGCTTTTTGAGCTTACGGCCCACATAACTGTAGGTCAGCCCTTTTTCCATTACATTTTTGGCGACAGTATATACATTTTTCCTTTTGCCATAATAACCTTTGGCCGCTTTGAGAATTCTCTTCCTACTTGCCCTAGATG
>JBDTZL010000272.1:0-7315 GCA_040005125.1 Ginsengibacter sp. | reverse complement strand
ATGAATATACAAGGAGTGGTAATCCTTTATTTATCCCTGAAACAAGGGGAGGCGAATCAGGTGCCGCGAGGGCATTTTATGCTTTCGGGCAATACGATGCATCATGTTTTTCTCCATTTGGAATTGATGGTAATCTCTATGCTGAAAATGATCCATTGAATGAAAGCTATGCAGTACTGCAAAAAATGTCGTCCATTATTCTTGATAACCAGGGAAAGGGCACTATGAGAGGGATGCTTGTTGATACTGCTTCTCCATCACAGCAGTTTGAATTGGGGGAATATCAAATCCAGGCAAAACTTTCGGGAAGAGAAAAGCCCGGAATAGCGGGAGGCATCATTATACAAACCGGCCCGCAGGAATTTGTTGTGGCAGGGAAGGGCCTTGATGTATTCTTTATTCCAAAAGATACTTCTATGCGCATAGGTGTATTGGCTGCCGACGAAGGCACTTTTGAAGATGGAAAATGGGTTGCCAAAAGGAGATTGAATGGAGATGAGGTACATGCCAGCACCTGGGATGGTACAGGTAATCTACTGCCGGCTAATAAAGTAGGCATTCAGAAAATTTCTCTTTACCGCTACAAATAAATTGTAAAGATGATTCAAAGTTTACCGGTGATCATATAGGAATATCAAAAGCAGAATAAGAATTAAGGTCTAAGCATTTTTCAGGGTACACAAATAATTTGTATTAAAAAATCATTTAATCTCTTCCTTACATTGGTACCACAAAATCTTTTTGAATCTTATAAAGCCCTTTCCAGCCTTCGTCGGTTTTTTCGTGAGGCGATGCATTGAAAATAAGATAACTTCTTTTTGCTGCGGTGTTCATTAAAACTTTCACTTCCATATTTAATTTTACAGGAGCGCCACCGGAAAAGACTCCAAACACGTTCAGCGATGCATTATATATTTCATTATCAGGCGTGCCTTTTTTCTTTTCTACAAAAACAGATATTTTGGAAGTATCTATCACAAGTTTATGGTCTCTGGCTGTGCTGCTGCACAAGCTTTTAAAATAATTAAACAGGTAATTCCTGATATCATCCTGTGAAATAGTTGTGTTGCTGTCAAGCTGTGCCACGAAAGCCTAAGTAAAATAATCGGTTTCATTTTATTAAACATGCCGGGCGAAAACCGCAATTCTTCTGCACCTTTATAAGGAAAATCCGGGGCGAAGACCGGCGGTAGCGCAAATCTTTCAAAAGTCCATCCGGATGGTTCTTTTAATAATTGAGGTGTAGCCGGCTGACCGTGTGCAGCAAGTGATAAAAAAACAGTAAAAATTAGGGCTGAAAACATATTTTTCATGGGGTGAATTTCCAGTATTCTTTTCTGCAATATGTTCCTGCAAATATTTGAGATTATCAGACCAGGAGGGCTCAATTATAATGCCTGCAGCCTTTATCGTATAGAAACATTACAATTGATAGCGGTCTGAATCCAGTAATTTTTGAAAATTTTAACTTGTTGTTGGGAAACCCTCTATGCAAATTGGAAGTTCTGTACTACGGGTTTCCAATAATTAAGAAATGAATGTTTATCTTAAGGATATAGATGATGTATGTTGCATAACTAAAAATCAGCATTGAATAATTTTCACAAGGAAATGCGGTTGGTTTTAACAACAGTCCGGTAACCATTAACCTCTAAAAATGGCACACTATTTATTGTAATAGCATAAAATTTTAAATTATGAGAGCTATGAATACTGATGAGCAGGATGAAAAGGGCAAAAACGCAATCCCGCAAAGAGAAATTCTAATAATCAGGAGTTTGCCTGCAAGGCAATCGTTACTTAATTCTTTAACACTGACCTTACTGTTCATATTTCCCGCCTTGTGTAATGGGCAAACTAAACCAACTACAAATGATTCGTTGAAAAGATTTAAGGAGGTTGTTTATTGTGACACCTGTGCATTTGTTAAAATTGTTAATGACACTTTATACTTAAGCGGAAGAAAAGAAGTCACGAGGAATGATACAGTTAAAATTATAATGCTTATGACTGATACATCTGAATACAACGGTACTACATTAAATGGTAATGGAATAGTTTTTTGGCAAATAGGATATGAAGTACGAACCGGGCAATTTATTTGTTGCGACCCGAAAAACAAAAATAATTCTTCCTATTACTGGGTTTACACCCATGTTGCCTATATAAATGGAGACAAAAAACAACTACCCAAAAACATAATTGTGTGGCAATCGAAAGAATTTTAAACTACAAAGTCAATACACTACCTGCAATTCATACATGTTATCTGTAACTATAACCTTCAAGGCAAAAAACATTACTTATACCAAGCATTATTTGTTTGCTGGCCTGTAATGAACAAACAAACAGCATGGCACAAAACACTAAGCCCGAAAATTCATCTGCTTCCAATTCAAATTATGTTTGGACAAAACTCACCGATAGTGCCACATTCCAAAAGAGCTATAATTTTCAAATGATGGTTGTAAGAGAATCACTATAGGTGCTGCATCATGATGGTGGCTGGTTCTCAATAAATGGCAAAGACTGGACAAAATCGTCGTTGACCAACATTATTAAAAACAATGCCTTCCTTGACCGGTTTAAGAATGCACTGTATGGTATCGGGACTTTTGAAGGCAACATAGAACAATACAAATTAACCTCTCACATATATAAGGTCAGCGGACGTTTGCAATTTGGCTTTCGAAAAATTTGGCATTGAAAATCACTGGCATAAAAAAATCGTAAGAGTGGGTAAAAATACTTTATGCATTTATCCTGAGAATCCGCCTGATGAAATAATAAAAGATGATGATATTGTAATCCTGGATTTCGGGCCAGTTGTGCATGGATATGAAGCCGGCTTAGGCAGGACTTATGCGATAGGTAAAAACACCGGTAAATTAAAAATTAAAAATGATGTGGAAAAAGCCTGGTACGAAACGCAGCATTGGTGTAGTAAGCAAGCATCTTTAAAATCAACTGATTTGTTTCAATATGTCGTTGATAAGGCCATTGAATATGGTTACACTTATGGTGGCGAATTGCGGGATATATTGTAAGCAAATTCCCTCACGAACAGCCATCAGACCCGAAAAGCATGGAGCTGGATATTCATCCTGAAAACCATAATGATCTATTTTTACCAGACGCAAACGGAGATAAAAGACATTGGATTTTAGAACTGCTTTTTGTTGATAAAGAAAATCAAATAAGGGGATATTTTGAGCAATTGCTATAACGTATATACTAACTGAAAAATGTTTTGAAAATAAAAAATGAATATTACCAAAACAAACAGACCAGCATTAATCCTAAGTGACATTCAAAAAGGATTTGATAATATTGAGTATCGTGTAGGACAAAGGAACAATCCAGATGCGGAAGAAAATGCAAGAGAACTCTTAATGCTTTGGAGAGAATATAATCTTCCAATTTTTCATATTCAACATTGCACCTCAAATGCTTCATAATTATTATATGAAGAAAATATTGGAAATGAATTTAAGGATTTGATTAAACCAATTAATAACGAACCTGTAATTGGAAAAAACGTGAACAGTGCCTTTATTGGTACAGGACTGAGGAGCAACTTGACAATTCAAAAATCACAAAACTCGTTATTGTTGGCCTAACCACAGATCATTGCATTTCAACAACAACAAGGATGGCCGGGAATTATGGTTTCGATGTTTTCCTTGTTTCAGATACTACAGCTACGTTCAATAAAAAGGGAGTAGACTGACAAAATTACTCCGCTGAGCTTATTCACCAAACGGCACCTGCAAGCTTAAATAACGAATTTGCAAACGTTGTTACAACTAACTTTTTGAAACAAAACATAAACCGAAAAAGTAATCACAATTTAAAATGAATACTGAATATTTAATGATTTCAAGCTCTGTTGTAACAGGGCTTGTCGAGTGGTTGCATCATTCTTACCAAAAGAAATTTTAAATAACGCAGGACAAACAGCATCCGGGTTTTCAGTTTTAATCATACTAATTACGGAGCCTTATACCTTGGATTTGCAATGATGAACTGGATGGCAAAGACAGTTTTGATAGGCGGCATTTACGCGAGGCCACTTTGCATGGGAAACTTTCTACACTTTGTTATTGCAGCCATAGTGCTTATCAAAGTGGCGATGAATACTACAAGTTTAAAATTTATTTGGGTCGCTGCGATTGTGTGTTCAATTTTTGCAATATTATTTGGCATTGTCCTTTTTATAAGCCCGGATAAAAAAAATAAAGCAACTTTCTGTTAATTTGTATATCAAATTAATATTTCAGGCAGCCAATCTTACCAATAATTTTAAATCTTTCAAAAAAGAGTTCAACATTTGTTCCATAGGGCTACTTTAAGGACCTGATGTCGATGCGAAGCGCTATCGCTGAGTCGATCTTTCTTATTGTTTTATCGGGCCTTTCAATTTTCTTTGTTTTATTTCCAAATAAAACAAATGCAATAGCAAATAAACTTGGAGTAGGTCGCGGAGCCGACCTGTTGTTTTATCTATGTATTTTATTATTTCTGTTTTTTGTGCTAAAATTGTTTAACGGGATCAGACGCCTTGAAAAAAGACTCACTGAAATAATAAGAAAAGATGCAATTGATGAATCGACAAATTCACGCCAGCCGAGGGTAAAAGAATCAGTCTATGAAAGCGATAATATGAAAGTAAAAATTTATTGGAATAGATCAGGTAATTTTCGCAAACTATTGAATGATAATTTTTAAGACCAAGAAAAATGAAAAAAAATAAAAGGCTCCTGGATTATAACCCAAAATATCCTTCTATACAGGATTTGAAGAGAAAGGCAAAACAACGGATTCCAAAATTTGCTTTTGATTATCTTGAAGGAGGCTGTAATGAAGATGTAAATTTATCCAGGAATAAGGCTGACTTGCAAAACATAATTCTAACACCCCAGTATCTAAAAAAACATTCCGGGTCCGATATGAGTGTGCACTTGTTTAAGCATACATATGATGCCCCGATAGGCATCGCACCAATCGGCCTGCAAGGCCTTATTTGGCCAAATTCACCCGAAATATTAGCAAAGGCGGCATTAAAACATAACATTCCATTTATATTAAGCACAGTTTCTACAACCAACATAGAACGAATTGCCGGGTTATCTGAAGGAAATTCCTGGTTTCAATTATATCACCCAACGGACAATAAACTACGGGACGACCTTCTAAAAAGAGCTGAAAGTGCACAATACCCGGTACTGGTTGTGCTGGTAGATGTTCCATCTTTCGGTTACCGGCCAAGAGATATTAAAAATGGATTGGCGATGCCCCCGAAAATGTCAATGAGAAATATTATACAGGGTATACTGAATTTAAGTTGGTCCGTGGAAACCTTAAAGGCCGGGATACCGGGCTTTGCCAATTTAAAACCTTACATGCCTAAAAATTTGAATCTCCGCAAGCTTGGGCAATTTATGGATGAAACTTTTACCGGAAGGGTTACCGTAGATAGAATAGCACCTATACGCGAGATGTGGAAAGGTGCATTGGTGCTGAAAGGTATAGTAAGTGATGAGGATGCTCAAAAAGCAATTGCGCTGGGAGCTGATGGAATTATAGTTTCCAACCATGGTGGCAGGCAACTGGATGCAGCACAATCGACGATAAAATCACTTAAAGATCTTTCTGATAAATACGGGAAACAAATAAAGATAATGGTTGATGGAGGGCTTAGATCAGGCCCGGATATTTCAAGAGCTTTGGCATGCGGTGCCGATTTTACATTTATGGGAAGGCCCTTTATGTATGGAGTAGGTGCCTTGGGCAAAAAAGGGGGAGACCACACGATTTCTATTTTGAAAATTCAATTGCAACAAATAATGGAGCAGCTTGGATGTGAAAAAACCACGGATTTTACGCGGCATTTGTCCTTGTAAAAACCTGGTTTATAAGGGTGCCCCGCGTTTTATGAAGTTCCGATCTTTGCCACTTCATGTAAGCCGAGTTCTTCAATAGCTTTTTCACGCATTTCTATTTTTCTTATTTTACCCGTAACCGTCATAGGAAATGAATCAACAAATTTCCAATAACGGGGAATCTTATAGTGTGCTATTTTATTGCTGCAAAAATCAAATAAAGCATTCTCCGTTACACGATAGTCACTTTTCAGTTTCACCCATGCCATTACTTCTTCGCCATATCTTTCAGCGGTACGCCAATTACCTGGACGTCGGCAATCGCTTCATATGTATAGAGAAATTCTTCTACCTCTCTCGGATAAATATTCTCTCCTCCCCTTACAATCATATCCTTGATACGGCCAACAATATTAATATAGCCTTCATGATCCATAACAGCAAGGACACCGGTATGCATCCATCGTGACTGATCAATAGCCTCAGCCGTTGCTTTTGCGTTATTCCAGTAACCAGGCATTACTGAATAGCCACATGTACATAATTCTCCGGGAGTATTACGGGGCTGCAAAGCTCCCGTTTCAGGGTCAAATAAAAGTAGAAACGAAAGAGGGCGAAGGAAGTAAGTTTATTATTCAATTACCTGTTGTCTGATTTACGGATTTAGAAAGATTAAAAGATTGCAGGGATAACACAGAAGATTCGTCCCTTAAATAAAATCAGTGAAATCCATAAATTCATTTAATCCGTGATTCAGAAAATTTATGATATTATTAAAACACCCGATGGAGCAATTAATGTGGAAAGTAAAGAAGTAGAAGGAACAACATTTATTCTGAAACTAATTGGTACTTTTAATCAGGCGCTGATCATATTACAGACTATTCCTCATTTATAGAGTTATTATATACACCAAAACCGATGAAATATTTAGTAGCATGGTTGTTTTTTAGTTTGGTAGCACATGCAGAAGCTCAAACAAAAGCAATTGACAGCCTGAACCTGCTTATCAGTAAATCCAAATCGGATACACAAAGAATTAATTTGAAGACCGAAAAACTCCGTGTATTAGGTAATGATAATCTTGATTCGGCAATTGCTTTTGCCAGGAATATAATTGAAGAAGCCCAAAAAATTAACTATAAAAAAGGGGAAGCTGCTGCAAGAATATCCCTTGCAGGTGATTATTGTTTTGCAGGTGAATATGCAGTGGCTAAAGAAAATCTTGATGCTGCCAGGTACATTCTTTTAAATATAACAGACTCGGCATCTCTTGGAAAAATGTATGACTGTTACGGTATGATGTATTCAATGCAAAACAAGTTTGATACATCGCATACGTTTTATAAAAAAGCAATTAAAATCGCCACGCTCCAAAACGATAAATCTTTGCTTCTTACAGTACTTCAAAATGATGCAATAGCATTTCAGCA
>JBDTZL010000315.1:0-24217 GCA_040005125.1 Ginsengibacter sp. | reverse complement strand
CCGGGAATGAGCGCCAGTGCCGACATACAAACCAAGACGCATACCAATGTGCTTGCCGTACCCATCAATGCAGTTACTACCAGGGAGATCACTGATTCAACCGGGAGTAACGGCAAGCCCGCGGATAACAATGCTAATAATAAAAATGTATCTGCTTCTGCTGATAATTCCAGGGCTGCAAGCGATCTTGATGAAGTTGTTTTTATAGTTAATGCGGATGGTACCGTTAAAAAGCAGAAAGTAAAAACTGCCATACAGGACATAAATTATATAGAAATATCAGATGGATTAAAAGAAGGTGACCAGGTAGTGACCGGCCCGTATGATGTAGTTACAAAAACTTTAAATAATTCTTCTAAGGTGAAAATTGTTCCTAAGTCGGATTTATTTGATAAGAAGAAATAGTATCCCGGAAGTACCACTCCCGGATACCTCATTTATTATAGCGTTACTAACCTTTTTTAACAGGCTTTATATTTAGAAGCATCTTTTTCAAGGTTGCCAACCCCGTTTCACAAATCGCTAAAGTTGCTTCCATGAAATATTTTGATCTGTGGTAAAGCGAGTTTAAACCATTCCGTAAACTTCTGGGGGGTCGTTTGAAGCGAAGCTTCTATATCATGAATAGTTTTGAAGCAATAATCACTTACCTCGCTTTCATCAATTTTAATTTTGCCATCGTAAATACCCGTAAAAACATGATCATATTCATGTTCCATCAGGCCGTTGGCAAATGTGGCATTGTAGGTAAAATTAAATGCAGGAGAAAGTAGCGTTGCAAAGCCCATTTCTTCAAGCAGTCTCCTGTTTGCGGCAGTCAAAACAGTTTCCCCCGGAAGAGGATGGCTGCAGCAGGTATTGGTCCAGAAGCCGCCATTGTGATATTTGCCCGGAGCGCGCCGCTGGAGCAGCAATTCACCCTTACTATTGAAAATAAAAATACTGAAAGCACGATGTAACAATCCCTTCTGGTGTGCTTCCATTTTTTCTATTGTTCCAATTTGTTCATCATTCTCATTTACTAAAATCACTTCGGTCAAAATATACAATGCTTTAAAGATTATTAAATTAAATTGAGCTGGTTTTTTACACCGGCCCGTACTAATATAAATGCCTTTGAGTAACCTGGAATTCTTATCCGCCGGTCAAGAATTTTTGATGGCTGTGTACGTTTTATTTTTGTGAAAAGGGAAAGATAATATTTGTATGCGACATAGACCCCAAACCTGGCTTTTAGCGGCAGTTCTGCGATCCCAATATATGCATGAGCAAAATCTTTCATAATCTCGTCTTCAATACTTCTTTTTATTCCGGCAGTAAAATTTCTGAAATCGACCTCGGGAAAATAAGTCCGTTCGAGTTGCCGGTAATCCGATTTTACATCTCTCAGAAAATTTACTTTTTGAAAAGCGGCGCCAAGCGACTGCGCATACGCCTTAAGATTTTCGTATTTTTTACAATCTTTTTCACAGAAAATTGTAAGGCACATTAATCCGACCACTTCTGCACTGCCATACACGTAATCTTTATAGGTATCAACATCATAAATGGTTTTACAAAGATCGTACTCCATACTTTTAAAAAAAGCATCGATCAGGCCTGTGTCAATTCCGTATGCATTCACCGTGAACTGAAAGCTATGCAGAATAGGATTCAGGCTTATTTTTCTTTCGATCGCTTTATAAGTTTCTTCTTTGAATTCGCTCAGTAATTTTTCTTTATTATGTTCATGAAAAGTGTCCACTATTTCATCGGCAAACCGCACGAATCCATATATATTATAAACAGGAGCCCGGAAATCTTTGTGGAGCAATTTTATGGCGCTGTTGAAAGAAGTGCTGTATTTCTTTGTAGTAAGCTTACTGCACTCATTGCTCACGTCGTGAAATAGCTGCATCATAACCTGGATTGTTTGTAATAATTGTTTATAAAAATACGTTTTAAGCGCCAAAATGTTTCACCACTTCCCTTGTTGCTACTTCTCCACTTATAAGAGAAGGAGGAACGCCTGGCCCCGGTACGGTAAGCTGGCCCGCAAAAAAAAGATTTTTCACCTTTTTACTTCTGCAGGATGGCTTCAGCACTGCTGTCTGCAGTAATATATTGGCCAGTCCGTACGCGTTTCCATTAAACGCATTGTATTCATTTACGAAATCGGAAGGGCCAAAAGATTTTTTATAAATAATATGATCAGTTACCGTTTCTCCCATTCCTTTTTCAAACCTTTTGACAATTTTATCAAAATATTCACCCCTCAATATTTCAGTATCTCCCTGTAAACCGGCAGCAATCGGGATTAGAAAAAATAAATTTTCACAGCCGGCGGGCGAAACACTTTCGTCGCTCACGGAAGTTGCGCTCACATAAAACAGGGGTTCCTCCGGCCATTCTTTTGAAACATAAATTTGATTACCATGTTTTTCAAAATCCACATCAAAAAACAAAGAATGATGTGTAATATTTTTTAATTTTTTCTTCAACCCCACATAAAATAATAAACAGCCCGGCGCCAAAACTCTTTTATCCCAATATGCTTTGCTATAACTTCTCAATTGGAGAGGTAGTAATTGCGTTTCTACAAAATGATAGTCAGCAGTGGCAATCACTACATCAGCGTCATAGTCTTTGGTACTTTTTTTTCCATTTAGCAGGGTTTCGCTTTTAATTCCAGTGGCATAATTTGCTTTAACATTTATAGCGGTGACATTTTCATTAAATCGAAATTTTACTCCCATATCTTTTGCCAAAGTGTACATGGCATCAACGATACTATACATGCCCTTTTCAGGATACCAGGTGCCGCCTTTGATATCAGCAAAATTCATCAGGCTGTAAAGAGCCGGCGTGTCTTTTGGCAATGCACCCAGGAACAAAACCGGGAACCCGAGTAACTGCCTGAGCTTTGGATTTTTAAAATATTTATGTACATGTTTTTTAATTGAAGAAAATACTTCCAGCCTCAATATTCCTTTAACCAAATCCCAATCTAAAAACTCAGTCCAGGATTGTCCCGGCTTTTGAACGAGCTTATTAATTCCGATCCTGTATTTAAATGCTGCCTGTTCAAGATATCTATCAAGTTGCATTGCGCTTCCCGGTTCTATACTTTCAAACAACTCTTTTAATTTCGAATAATCTGCAGGGATATTCATTTCTCCGTCTTCCCAAAAAATCCTGTAAGACGGATCAAGCCTTTTTAAAGTATAATAGTCTGAAGTCTTTTTTCCAAAGCAATTGAAATATCTTTCAAAAACGTCCGGCATCCAGTACCAGCTTGGGCCCATGTCGAATGTAAAGCCATTTGCTCTAAATTGCCTTGCTCTCCCACCCGGGATATTATGCTTTTCCACAATTGTTACATCCCATCCGTACTTCGCTAAAAATGTGGCTGCGGATAAACCTGAAAATCCACTGCCGATAATTACTGTTTTTTTCAAATTTTTAAATCTAACTTAAAAGATAAAACTTCTTTGTTTTATTAAACAACTTTGTCATTATTTCCCACGAAGCCACAAAACGCACAAAGAAAAATAGCTGGTGGATATCGTGTTTCACCAGCTACCTAAAACCTGTTAATATTTTTTTTAAGAAGTTTCCTTGCAAAATGGATCCTGCTTTTGATAGTACCTATGGGTTCATGTAATATCTCGGCAATCTCATAATATTTGTAACCATCAAAATACAATTCAAAAGGCTCTTTAAAAATCGAGGGCAAATAATGAATCGCGGCATGGATTTCCTTAAGGCGTAACCTGCTTTCTGCCAGGTTTGAAATAGCACCTTGGTTGTAATCAACGAGGAAGTCATTGTATGTTGAATCAAAAACTACGTTTTGCTTTATTTTTTTTCGATAATTATTTATGAAAATATTTCGCATTATCGTATAAAGCCAGGCTTTAATATTTGTTCCCGCATTATATTTCTCACGATTGGCTAAAGCCCTGTAAATGGTTTCCTGCACCAGGTCTTTGGCGCTTTCACGATCCCTTGTAAGTGTAACCGCAAAGGGGTTTAGAAAATCCGAATTGATTAAAAGAAGCTGGTTAAATTCTACTGTTGACATATATAGTGTTTAATCTTTTCACAGTGTAAGTTAAACAAAAAAATTACAAATTGAGATTTTTTTGTTTAAATATTCTCAACTGAAACGTCAACAAAACAGGTGCCAAAAGGTTAGGGGCTGCTAATTATATTAAAGGCTGGAAATAAAGTCTCTCACTTCGATGAGGGATTTTTTAAAGGTAACTCTCGGGGGAATTTTTTTCACATAGGCGTTGGTAAAGCGTCCCGAAATCAGGGTTGGATAATTTCTAAAATCCTTATTTAATATAGAAAGAAACTTATCTGCATTAAAACTTTGACCCATTGTAGTTATATGTGTATACAGGTAGTCGGGTTTCTTTATCGATGTAACAGTTTTCAATTCTTCCAAAGGAATATTTGCACCAAGATATATAAAGGGTATTCCTTTTTTCTTAAGAAGGAAGGCTACGAACAGCAGGGAAAGTTCGTGGTATTCACCGGGCGGTAAAAAAAGGCAGACTTTCAAAGAAGATGTTGTTTTTGTGGAAAGCGAGTCAATTCCGGCAATTATTTTTTGCCGTATAACATTGCTCACCAGGTGCTCCTGTGCAGGATTAATATGATAGGTAAGCCATAAGATGCCCACTTTATTTAGAAATGGAAATATAATTTGCAGTATGGTTTTTTCAATGCCGGAAGTACCGATACAATCATTAAGAATATCTTCAAAAAGTTCCACGTTAAATTCTATCATACATTCCAGGAGCCTGTTAACAGTAATGCTTTCTTTCGCTTCCGCGTCAGTAAGAGAAAGCACATTCTCAAACATTGTTTCGCGGCTCATTTTAGCTATATGCGAAATTTTGTAACCGTATTTATTAAGGAGGGCAATGTTAAGAATGATCCTGAGCTCATCATTGGTGTAATACCTGATATTCGTATCCGAACGTTTCGGCTTAAGAAATGAATAACGCTGTTCCCATACTCTGATAGTGTGTGCTTTTATACCGGAAAGATTTTCAATATCTCTTATTGTAAAAAGCATGCTATTTATTTAAACTATTACAACTAACAGGCTCACATGTTTAAAAATTGGGAGAAAATGACCAGATATATTTCTTACATAATAATATAATTACATTGATTTTTTACGTAGCTGCTTCCCGTATTGCTTTTAAATAAGCATTTATGACAATTTGTTTGTCGTACTCTTTGATAATTTTTATCCTTGCTTTTTTTCCCATTTCAATACGCTCATCTGCAGGTAACAACAGCATTTGTTCCATCTTCTCAGCAAGGTCATGTTCATCTTTTACCCGGCAGAGAAAACCGGTAACCCCATCGTCGACTATTTCTTTACATCCTGTTGTATTGGTGGTAATGGAAGGTTTTCCCATGCTTGCCGCTTCAAGTAATGTATTAGAAGTTCCTTCCCGGTAAGAGGGGAGAACAATGCAATCTGCCTCGGCGATAAATTTTCTTACATCTTTTTTTTCTCCCAGGTAATCTATCACTCCTTCGTCGATCCAGTTTTGCAACTGGGATTGAGTAATCGTATTCTTTTTTAAGTTTTGTGTCCAGAAGGGGCCAATAACGTTAAAAACTGTATGGGGGAATTTTTTCCTTATACACCTTGCCGAATTGATATATTCAAAAATACCTTTATCTTTTATGAGCCTTCCGATGAATAAAAAAATAAAAGTATCCGGATCTTTTTCTTTTAAAATAATCGGCTCAAATTTATTATAATCAATTCCGGAACCTGGAATTCTTTCTGCAACAGAAATTTTTACAAATTTTCTTTCCAGAAAAAGATTCATATCATCGTAGTTCTGAAAAAATACTTTTTTTGTTTTATTCAATGCCTTCCTGTACATAGTACGAGCTATACGGTAGACAAGGCTTTTACTTATAAACAGCGGCCCTATACCGGTAATATTTGTGATGGTTGGAATTTTTAATTCACGGGTAATAATATTACCCCAAATAGCCGGGCGGATGCTGAATGTGAGGCAAACATCAGGCTTAATTTTCCTCAATGCCCGGCGAAGATTATAAATGTATTGGGAAACTTTGATTGGATTAAGATTCCCTGAACCTACATTTACAACCCTCAATCCCATTTTTTCAACCTGCGATACAAAACTATTCGTATGAGTTAATATGTAAACCTCGCATCCTTCGCGGATAAGCCGAAGCATAAGTGCTTCCCTCATTGTGTAAGTTGAGATAAGCCCGTTTTCGATAACAGCAATTTTTTTACCAGTCAAGTCACTACCTGTCATTTATAAACTTTTTTATACCATATTTCCAGAGACAACAATGTCCACAAAATTTTCGCACGTTTTTCTGCAGGGATATTAATTTTTTTTGAAAGCAGATCATGCACAAAATTTTGCTGTACAAAGTTTTTGTAAAAGCATTCTGATGAGGTAAGGTAATCAAAAACAGGCTCTTTCAATTCTTTATTCACCCAGCTTTTCAAAGGAATCTCAAAACCTCTTTTTGGCTGCCCTGTTAATATTGCAGGAAGGTATTTGCCCGCGAGCTTTCGAAGCATGAATTTAGTCGTCTTTCCATTTATTTTATAAACGTCGCGAATTGACGGAATATATTCCAATAATTCTTTTGAGAGAAAAGGGCTTCTTCCTTCGAGTGAATTGGCCATGGTCGCGATATCCATTTTTACAAGGAGATCGCTAAAGAGATTGGTATCAAAATCGAGATTCATAATTTTCTTCAAACCTGATAAATTGCTGTTGGCAATTTTATCAAAATCTTCTTTCACCGGCTGCATGTAATCAAACCCAGGGTCAATTATAAATTGCTGGTAGTCTTCAAAAATATCCACACCTGCGGAAAGATAAATTTCCAGGTTTGATTTGGAGGAAAGAGATGCAAGCCGGTACAAATAATTATATAACGATTTTTTATTGTGTGCTGCGGGCATGGCTCTTTTAAAAAATAACGCCCCTTTCTTTACAAGGTAATTTTTCTTAAAAAAGTCATAATGTGCAAAGGGCACATACCGGCGGTAGCCGGCGAACAATTCATCAGCCCCGTCGCCGTTGAGAATAACAGTAACATGTTTTTTGGCCTCTCTGCTTACGTAATAGCCTGGTATGGCCGAGCTATCGAAAAAAGGTTCACCATAGTTTGACAAAATTTTTTCCAGGTCGTTCCTGAGATTCTGAAAAGAAATTTTAATTTCAGTGTGATGCGTGTTGTATTTTTCGGCAACCAGTTTCGCCAGCGGCGCTTCGTCATATTCGCCCTCAAATGAAACAGTAAAGGTTTTCAGTTTGTTATTGTATTCACTTGCAATAGCTGTAACAATACCGCTATCAATTCCTCCGCTCAAAAAACTTCCGACTTCAAGATCACTTGATTCAATTCTTCTTTTTATGGCTTTATGGAGGTACTCATCTGTTTTTTGCAAGCTGTGTTCAAGTGAATCTTTATTTTGAATACGATAAACATCATTGATATTCCACCACCTGGTTTGTACAAGAGAAAGTGTATGGCAATTAATAACCAGGAAAGTTCCCGAGGTTAAATCTGTTACATTTTTATAAGGTGTCAGCTGCCGGTAAAAAGAACCAAGGCGCAGGTAATGATAAAAGTTATTGGGATCAATTTCCGTGGAGGCAATGGCTTTAAGGCAATTTAGTTCACTTGCAAAAGCAAACCTGTTATGATCAATATAATAATAAAATGGTTTTTTCCCCGCCCTGTCACGGGCAACAAATAATTCATTTTTTATTTTATCATGAATAACAAAAGCAAACATTCCATCCAGGTATTGAAGAAACTGTGTTCCAAACCGCTCATACAAAAGAAGCAATGTTTCAGTATCTGAAGAAGTGTTACCGGTTATATTAAACTGCTTTCGGATTTCTAAATGGTTATAAATTTCGCCATTAAAAATAATGGTGTATTTATCGCCAAGATGCATAGGTTGTTTGCCACAGGCGATATCAAGTATCGCAAGCCGAAGATGAAAAAAATTAACATTCCCATGTTTGTATCCATTTTGTTCATCGGGCCCGCGGTGTCCCATAGTTTTGATAACATCATCATAAGAAAAACCGGAGTTAATAGTTCCCGCAATTCCACACATTATTTTCCATAATTAATATAAGCCGCAAAATAACCTTAAAATTCCTGAATAGAAAACCGGAGGGGCTTTGCAGGAACTGAAAATATGCAGAAGGCAACCTGGTATAATATTTTGAGGGGGTCCCGGCCTTATTGACCAATACGACCCGGAGAAATTCCATGTCTTTAACTATCTCTACCTCATTTCTTCTTACTTTGCGCACAATTTTTAACTATAAGGATACGAGTAATGGATTTTGACCGGAAAGGTAACAAGAGATCATTGGAAGATAATTTATCTATATGAAAGTTTTATTTCTGATCCCTGCCCCTTTGAATATAGCCCCCAGCCAAAGATTTCGATTTGAGCATTATTTGCCGGTTTTAGATGAAAAAGGAATTACCAGTACTATACAATCTTTTTGGAGTGTACGGGCATGGAACATTCTTTTTAGTAAAGGACATTTCTTCTTAAAAATTACCGGCTTAATTACTGGCTTTATAAGAAGGCTTTATATTGTAACAAATCTATTTAAGTACGACTATATCTTTATTCACCGGGAAGCCGCTCCAATAGGGCCTCCCGTTTTTGAATATATCATTTCAAAGATCTGGCGCAAAAAAATTATTTATGATTTTGATGATGCTATTTGGCTGAGTTTGTCATCCAGTGCTAATCCGCAGGCATCCCTGGTAAAATGTAGCTGGAAAGTGAAATATATTTGCAGGTACAGTACCATTATTTCTGTAGGAAACCAATATTTAGCGGAATATGCAAGAAAATATAATAAAGATGTCAGGGTTATCCCTACGGTAGTAGATACGGAAAAAGTTCACCGCGGTTTAAAAAATCAGGATAAGATCCCACTTACAATTGGGTGGACGGGAACATTTACCAATTTTTATTATCTTAAAAAAGTGAGTGATACTATAAATGAACTCAAAAAAAAATATGACTTTGTGTATTTAATAATTTCTAATAAAAATCCACAATTGGAAAATGTTGAATATTCATATAAGGAGTGGAATTTTCAAACAGAAATTGTCGACTTACTTTCCTTTCACATCGGGATCATGCCGCTGTATGATGAAGATATCAGCCTGGGAAAATGTGCATTTAAAGCAATACAGTATATGAGCCTGGGCATACCGTCGGTAGTGAGCCCAATAGGAGCCAATTGCGAAGTGGTTAAAAATGGTGAGACAGGATTTTGGGCAGCCACAGATGAAGAATGGTATAACCATCTTGAAAAACTGATCCTTGATAAAGAATTAAGAATAAAAATGGGTATTGCCTCGCAAAAGTTTATTGTTGAAAATTATTCAGTAAAAGCAACCACAAAATTGTTTTTAAGCCTGTTTAAATAAACATGTATTTGAAACCCTGCAATTTTTTATATGGTTAACATTAACTGCCTTTTTAACCTATGTAAAGATATTTATTCTTATTGCGCTTGATTATTTTGAATTAACGATACAGATTTACAAAGAATGCATCCAAAAAAAGTCGATATAATTGTTGTAAACTGGAATTCAGGGAATTTGACAATGCAGGCGATAGCTCCTTATCTTGGTTATTCCGGTTCTCATATTTTCTGTAACGTTATTGTAATTGACAATGCTTCTACCGATAATTCTCTTACTCTCTTTAAGAACCGGGTAAATAATGTAATCGTTAATACTCAAAACCTCGGATTTGGGAGAGCCTGCAATCAGGCATTTAATAAAAGTGACGCCGATTATATTTTATTGCTCAATCCCGATACGCTCTCGAAACCCACGGTGCTTGAAGAGTTGGTGCAATTCCTTGAAAAAAATCCCGAATATGGAATTGCGGGCCCGGCACAGGTTGATAAAAACGAACATGTTTTGAGAACATGTGGCAGATTTCCTACTTTCAGAACGGCGCTCTTTGAAATATTCGGTTTGTCAAAATTTTTCCCCGAAATATTTACTCCCGCTCCCGCTATGACAGATTGGAATCATTTGCAAAGTGGCGATGTAGATCATGTGATGGGAAGTTATATGCTTGTCCGCAAATCAATTTTAGATAAAATTGGCTTTATGGACGAAAAATATTTTGTATATATGGAGGATATTGATTTGAGTAAACGTATTAATAATGCAGGTTTTAAAGCGTTTTACAATAATAAGTGTTCTATTTTTCATGAAGGCGGCGGTACGGGGCAAAATTTAAAAGCAGAAAGGCTTTTTTATTCTTTATCATCCAGGGGAATATACTGGAAAAAACATTTGGGAAAAACCAGTTATTTTATACTAACATTATTTTCATTTATGATTGAACCTTTTTTAAGAATGATTGATTCATTGTATAAACAAAAAAAGCTGCAATTTAAAATAATCGGAAAAGCATATTGTATGCACATTCATAAATTAATACGCCCCGGGGTTGCCCTTAAATAAATTTGAACAACATAATATTTCAACTAAAACACGGTCACACGCTAATTACAACAATTTTAAAAACGATATCTTTTTCAATATTGCAGTTAATTCTATTTCGTAAAAAATGACTGTTAAAAAAACTAATTCAAATGAAAAGTTTGAGTGTAAATATTATATAAGATATAAACACTTTTAAGTACTCACGGAATTTTATATTTTAAATTATATAAACTCAACTTTACACTGAAGGCCTGAGGAGACGTCAAAAATCATACAGCCTGATTTGCCAATGCAACAAGTAATTTTTTTATACGATTTTCTATTATTTCCTTTTTACCTGGTAATATTTTACCTGGTTGTGAGAAAGAAGGCCAGGAAATACAGTGGAACACCCTTGAGAAAGTTCTTTTTACTCGCATTCTGGTTACATATGTCCGGTGCAATATTTATTTCATTTTTAATGCAATACTATTATGGGTATGGTGATTCATTCGCGTATTATGCCGGCGGGAACGTAATCAGGCATATGATTGGCAAAAATCTTTCTTCTATTAAATATTTATTTTATTCAGGTGAAGACCTGGTATCTGCAGCGGAAGCTTTGGGCTATGGAGATCAAATACCCATACAAATGACTGGTAATGCCAATGCATTTGTTATGAAAGTATCCGGAATAATTTCATATTTTTCTTTTAACAGCTTCCTGGTTATCTCACTTTTTTTTGGATTTTTTTCATTTATCGGTACATGGAAATTGTTTTACGTATTTAAAGAACTGAATAAGAGAAGACATATACGATTATTGGGTTATGCAACGATTTGCACACCTAGTCTTTGGTTGTGGGGAAGTGGGTTGCTAAAAGAGCCAATTTGTATTGGGGCTCTGGGGTTATCGGTTTTTATTATATATAACATGCTAATAAGGCGACAATTTTCTTTAAAAGGATTGCTGTTAGTCGTGTTGTTATTTTATGCGATAACGATTGTAAAAAATTATATTATTATCATTTTTCTTGTCGCGGTTTCATTGGTACTTATAATGAGATTATTTTCTTCAATTAAAAACATTGTATTAAGAATAGCTTCAATTATATTATTTTTTTGTATGGTCACAATTTCGTTGATAAATATCGGCGCAGACCGTTATAAGGACGAACTGGTGGATCTTTCGTATTCCCAGATAGAAAATTTTAAAAATAATTATGAAGCAGTACAAACAGATGATGAAGATAATAAGGCCGGCTTTACGATTGGGGACATTAATCCAACATTCAGCAGCCTTTTATTAAATAGTCCCTGGGTGATAGCTTCGTGCCTGTTCAGGCCATTTATTTGGGAATCACGAAAAATTATTATTTTATTTGCCGCCTTAGAGGCATTCCTTATTTTGCTGATAACCTTATTTGTTTTCTTTAAAACGAAATTTTTAGGTTTTTTTTATTATGCTTTAAATGATCCATACAGGTTTTTTTGCTTTATCTTTTCAATGTTGTTTGCATTACTTATTGGTTACACAACCTATAATTTTGGTACTATGATCCGGTATAAAATTATTTTTCTGCCCTTTTATTTTTTTCTTTTAATAAATATTTACACGATAATAAAACTTAAAAAAGATAAAGCGGCCGTACAGCCGCAATGAGTTATTATTAATATTTGTTAAGTCAATAGATTGAAAACTTACTTTTCCGCTACATTCAAAAATATACTCTTATTAAAAAGATTTAAGCACACTGGATTCTTAGATTTAAAGTCTTTTATCATTACAGTTGTATTCTATAAATGTCATTACATGTGAGGCCTTTAGTATAACACGTTGAAAATACTTTCCAACTTTCTTTCAGGTAACATATCACTATAGAGACCTTATTTTTTTTTATTAAAAATAGATTCGAACTTTTTGTGAAGAAAGCTAAGCGCTTTATTATTATATATGAATTTAAAAATTCTCATTTTTTTATTCCGCATTATATCTGAAAGTATGTCAGGATATTTTTTTGATATTTTTTTGATAAACTTCTGATATTCGGTTTTATTGGTTTTAAAAAGTGATACCATTGAACTAAAAATAAATGGTTTTATTATGCTATAATGCCATTTTCGCAAAGCTTCTTCCGGGAGAAAATTTATTTTTTTTGCTTCTTCAAATGGTATCTCCGCAAAGCTTAGATTTAATAAAGATTTTTCGGCATCTGCATAAGCCAGCGATGCACTTTGATCGTGAAAATTTTGCATGTAGTCAACTTTATCAGAAAAATAAAAATCACCCCTGAGAGCCAGCAACAAGACGGTCTGCAAATCAGCATATGTTGTATTAGGTTCTCTGAAAACATCCAGATTTAGGAGGTGATCTGTATAAAAGACCGACCCTCCGAAATTTAACACATGTGAGTGTTGAAATATTGAAAATACAGCCTTACCATTTACGGTTTTATTCAAAAGCCCATTGGAGACTTTAAAATTGTATGCCGTGTTATGTTTTTCTTTCTTAGCAGATAATTTATAGTTCTTACTAATCCCCGAGAACACAACTATATTTGGGTATTCCGTCATTATAGAAACTGCTTCTGAAATGAAAGATTTGTTAACGAGGTAATCATCACTGGATACATAAGTTACAAAAAGGCCTTTCGCTAAATCTGTAGCCTTTTTGAAATTTGGCAGCATGCCGATATTAGTTTCGTTCTGCCAATATTTAACCCTTTCATCGTAGCAGTATTTTTTTATTAATGAATCTGAACCATCTGTAGATTTATTATCAGAAATAATTATTTCAATGTTATTGTAATCTTGATCCATCGCAGATTGAATTGCTTTCTCAATCCATCTCTCCCTGTTGAAAGATGTGATAATGATGCTTACAAGCGGCTGATTTATACTATCAATCATTAAATTTATCTTTTTAAAGGCAGTGTTAGAAATTTCCTCAAACTTCCTGCAAAACCAACACTGCTTACAACTGCCAGTAATCCAACACCACCGATTAGCATAAATTGCTCAAGGCTATTTAATCCGGATAATGGAATAAAATATTTAGCGGCTATTATTACTGCTAAACAGGCAAGCAATGGTTTTAAGCTATCCTTCCAGTACCAGTGTAAAATTTCTTCCTGTAGCAGTCTTTTATGTATTAAATGTGGGGTAATAAAAAAATATAAGGTGTTAATTATCGCCCAGGATGCGGCTCCGCCTGCAGCACCATATTTTAAAGCTAAAAAAATTGTAAGAGGTATCATTATTATTAGAAAAAAAATATTTTGATAGAAGCCCAGCTTCGTCCAGCCATAAGATAAGGTGAGGATATAGGGAATATTCATTAATCCGTTCATTCCTGTTCCGTATGCATATATCGCAGTTGTCATCCATGTATTTTCTGTAGTAATAGAATTTTTTGTCCAGATAAAAATTAATTCTTTACTAAAAAAAACAAGTATGAATGTAACCGGGAAAACCAAAACACTTACCATTTGACATGCCTGGTGGTATAAATTTTTGAGCTCCTCTGTTTTATGCAGGCTTATAAGATTAGAAAACTTAGGGAAGTAAGATTGTGTCAAAGGGGCTACTATTTGATAAATTATTAATCCCAAAGTGCACGAAATACTGTAGTACCCAAATTGTTCCAACGATAATATCCTACTGAGGATTATTTTATCTATTTGGGTTAGTAAGATAGCAGTAAGGCTTATCCCAATCATGCCTGCTGCAAATCGCCGGATGTTTTTTAATTCCTGCTTATCAAATATAGGTTTTGACCGGGCGTCAGGCAGATAATACCATAAAAAATATTTCAACGTAAAAGCCTGAAGAATCGCTATCAATAATGTCCATCCAAAAAAAGTAAGCAATGATTTTGATACAAACATAAGCACCAATAGTGCACCCACGCTTTTTAAAGAGGCAAATACAATGCGTATTACATTTAAAATTACCTGTCGTTGTAAGCCTAACAGTCCGCCACTATAAAATCCGCACGGGAACTGAAATACCAAGGAGACACTTAACAAAATAAAAGCGTAAGTAATTGTTTGTATACTTAATTCCTCAGGCTTTACCCAATACTTTGCCAGTAATGGAGATAAGCAAAGTGCGATTAAGCCTGCTATCAAAGCAAGCAGCCAATATATAGTACCCAAAGTTTTGACAAGATTACGCATTTGCTGCTCTCTGCCTGGTAACGCATTTAGCATTGCCATTTCTTTGTTCAAAGTAGTACTAAGCCCGCTATCGAGTAAAGAAAGCACTACCTGCAGACTTGCAAAAATCCCGATAAGCCCGTAGCCTTCCGCACCAATGTATTTAAGATATATAGGTACAAAAAGAAGCCCGATTAAAGCAGCCCATCCGTTACCCGCAAAGTTTGCCGCGATATTTGCTTTTAAAGAAGTCGTGTGTAGTAATCTTTTTAACAACGTTGTATTTTATTTGAATATATATTGAAAAGCTATTGTTCATAATATTCTTAAATGTTTTTATGTGAAATGACTATGTGTTAAATTTCAAGGATGCTGTAAATGGATTTTTGCGTTTTATTTCACTCTTTTTAAATATCCTTCCGGTGCCACACTTACTAATAGTTTATGATCAATTTCTTTGTTAATAATAAACGCATCATTTCCTTTTAAAAATTCATGAACGGCTGTTTTGGGATTATCTCCCACACTCCATGGCCTGTCTGCATAAAGATCATTGGGAAGATCATCTACAATAGTATCAAAAGCCACCAGGTATGAGCCTACCGTAACAAACGGAGCATATAATTCCAGTTCTTTCAAAACGTGTGCATGTGCATGATTGGAATCAAGGCAAACCATCACAACATTTTTGCCGGAAACATAAGGTTTTATTTGCTCAATAATATCTTCACTGATAGCTGATCCCTCGAGCATATGTATCCGCTTACTCATAGGGTGACTTTCAATTTCAATCCTGTTATGCTCCCTGATATCAATATCAATACCTAATACTTCCCCCTTTCCGATCAATTCTAAAATAGATGCATAATAAATAATGGAACCACCATGTGCAATCCCGGTTTCGATTATAAGATCGGGTTTTATTTCCCAGATAATTTCCTGCATCGCTATCATATCCTGTGGGTATTGAATTATAGGCCGGCCCATCCATGTAAAGTTGTAGGAATATCCCGCACGAATGGTTTCTTCCGTAAACTGGTTGCTTACCTCCAATAACTTTTTGTTCTTTCCCTGTAACTCAATCCTTTTTTTACATTCAGCTTTATAAGTTTCTACCGGGCCCATTCTTTTATATTTAAAGGGTTATTAGATTGATCTGCAACTGGTCAGTTACCTCTTTTATTTCATCGATATAATTGATGTTCATTAAGATTATATTTTCTATGTTATATCCTTAGCTGTGAAGGATTTCAACATTTTTAGTCAAACATTTTTATTTCTGATCCATTCATTTATTTATAGCTTCCTGTTATGAAACACTTTTATTTCTCAATATTTTTTAGATACTCACCATACCCGCTTTTCTCGAATTTTTTTGCCAGTTGAGACAATTGTTCTTTATCAATAAATCCCATGCGGTAAGCGATCTCTTCCAGGCAACCTATTTTAAAACCCTGGCGCATTTCAATTACTCTTACAAATTCTGATGCATCATGAAGCGATTCGAAAGTGCCTGTATCAAGCCATGCAAATCCACGATTCAATACGGCAACCTTTAATGTTTTATCTACAAGATATTTTCGGTTTACATCTGTAATTTCATATTCGCCACGCGAAGACGGGGCAATATTTTTGGCAATATCTACCACGGTGTTATCATAAAAATATAACCCGGGTACAGCGTAGTTTGATTTAGGTTTTGGAGGTTTTTCCTCAATACTTATGGCATTGAAATCTTTGTCAAATTCAACAACCCCATATCTTTCAGGGTCGCTTACAGGGTAAGCAAAAATTATCGCGCCATCGGGATTGGCAGATTTTTGCAAAAGTTGCGAAAAGCCACTTCCATAAAAGATATTATCGCCCAATACCAATGCCACGGCATTTGTTCCTATAAATTCTTCTCCGATAATAAAAGCCTGCGCGAGCCCATTAGGATTTTGCTGCACTTCATATTGTACATTGCATCCCCATTGGTTTCCATCACCCAATAAGCGCTTAAACTGTTGCTGATCTTCGGGAGTTGTAATGATAAGAATGTCTTTAATACCAGCTAGCATCAATGTACTTAGCGGATAATAAATCATAGGTTTATCGTATATCGGCATCAATTGCTTACTGATTCCCATTGTAATTGGGTATAACCTTGTTCCGGTACCGCCTGCGAGTATGATTCCTTTCATTGGGGTTTAGTAGTTGAGGGTTTAGATTTTAGAAGGTTGAGGGTTTAGGGTTTAGGGTTTAGAAGGTTTAGGGTTTAGAAGGTTTAGGGTTTAGAGTTTAGAGTTGAGGGTTTAGAGTTGAGGGTTGAGGGTTGAGAAGTTTAGGGTTTAGTTGTCGTAGGAATAAGTGTTGAGCGTTTTAAACTACTTAAACCCTTTGTAATTGGCTCAATTTTTAATCTGGATTCTTCTAATTCATCTTCATAAATAAATGACAGCGCATGACTTATTATTAATTGATTTAATAATTCAATAGTACTGGAAAACGCAATAGTATAAAAATGCGATTGGTCTTTTTTACTCATTCTACTGCTCCCTTCTGCAGTATTGCTTGCTATTGAAACACTTGCTCTTCGCATTTGCGAAACCATCCCAAACTTTTCTTCCGATGGAAATTTAGCTGTTAACCTATAAATATAAACACATAAATCTTTTGCAAGTTTCCAAACTTCTAATTTCTCAAATGAATAACTATACATTGATTTATGATTTAGTTTCTAAGACGCTCCTCTAACCTCCAAACTCTAAACTCTCAACTCCTCAACCCTCAACCCTCAACCCTCAACCCTCAACCCTCAACTCCTCACACCCCATACTGCTTCTCATAATAACTCCGGTAAGCGCCGCTGGTTACGTGATTCAGCCATTCGCTGTTGTTAAGATACCAATCAATTGTTTTTGACAAACCTTCTTCAAATTGAAGAGAGGGCTGCCACCCTAATTCATTTTTTAATTTTGTAGCGTCAATTGCATAACGAAGATCGTGCCCCTGCCTGTCCGTTACAAAAGTGATTAGTTTTTGGGAAGTGTTTTTTTCCCGGCCAAGCTTTTCGTCCATTTGCCTGCAGAGTTCTTTAATAATATCAATATTTTTCCATTCATTGTGTCCGCCGATGTTGTAAGTTTCTCCGTGTATTCCTTTATGAAATATGATATCAATTGCGCTTACATGATCTTCCACATACAGCCAGTCCCGCACATTTAATCCTTCGCCATAAATAGGAAGGGGCTTATTATTAATTATATTATATATACAAAGCGGGATAAGTTTTTCAGGAAAATGATATGGCCCGTAATTATTAGAACAATTAGAAATAATCACCGGTAATTTATAGGTATGATGGAAGGCTCTTACAAAATGATCGGACGAAGCTTTCGAAGCGGAGTAAGGGCTCCGTGGATCATAAGCGGTCTCTTCGGTAAAGAAGCCTTTTTCCCCAAGGCTGCCATAAACTTCATCAGTTGAAATATGGTAGAATAATTTTCCATCGTAATTATTTTTCCATGAATCTTTTGCAACCTGCAACAGCGAAGTAGTACCTAACACATTCGTTTTTACAAATGCCAGTGGATCGGTAATCGAGCGGTCGACATGGCTTTCGGCAGCGCAATGCAGAACGCCGGTGAAATTATATTTCGTGAAAAGGCTTTTTACCAGTTTAGCATCTTCAATGTCTCCTTTTACAAAATTGTAATTGGGTTTATCTTCAATGTCCCTGAGATTTTCGAGATTGCCCGCATAGGTCAGTTTGTCGAGATTTACGATGGTATACCCGGGGTATTTATTTACGAATAACCTCGTGAGATGCGAGCCTATAAAGCCTGCACCGCCTGTAATTAAAATCTTTTTATCAGATACTGCCATTTTTGCCTTTTAAAAAATCAAAGCTTCTTATTTCGTGAACCAAATCTATTGATTTCCTGTTTTCAGTTAATGGAAAGCCATTGCCTGCAATGATATTTGTATAAGATTTTGTATGCAATTCGGTAAAGCCTTCACTAAATTCAAAAGCATCTCCATCAATTGTTAATGTCCTGTAAGTTCGTTTGCCAGCAGCCTTTGGCTCGGCGGGGAGTGTAGTTGCGTCTATGCTCAGCATCCAGTTTACTGTGGCCTTTTCTAATTCCAGTTTTCCCGCTGCAGTATTTTTAGTATGTTGAAAAACATTATTTTCCTTCACCTCCCCAAAAATCCACATCAGCATATCAAAAAAATGTACGCCTATATTGGTAGCAATACCGCCGCTTTTTGATATGTCTCCTTTCCAGCTTGTATGGTACCAATGGCCGCGGGAAGTTATGTATTGCAGGTCTACCTCATGCTTTTTTCCGGGGGGAGCAGCATCAATTTTTTCTTTCAAAGCTATGATTGCGGGATGCAGCCTTAATTGCAAAATGGTAAATACCTGTTTACCGGTTTCCTTTTCAATTTCCTCCAATGCATCGATGTTCCACGGATTTAATACTACCGGCTTTTCGCAAATAACGTTAGCGCCTATGCGCAATCCAAAACGGATATGGGCATCGTGTAAATAATTTGGGCTGCATACAGTTACAAAATCGATTTTTATACCCTGTCGCTTTAGCTTTTCCAAATGCCTGTCAAAGCGTTCAAACTCTGTAAAAAAATCAGCGTCGGGAAAGTAGCTGTCTAATATACCCACTGAGTCGTGCTTATCCAAAGCTGCAATTAAATTATTTCCGGTATCTTTTATTGCTTTCATGTGGCGTGGTGCTATATAACCTCCGGCACCTATTAATGCAAAGTTTTTCATCTCTTAGCTGGTTCTTTTTAATTGATTGTTTTCTAATAAATACTGCTGTTTACTTTCGGGGCAAACAGCCACATTATTTTCGTCAAAACTTAATTTTATTCCATATTCGCTCATCCAGCCCACATGTTTTGCAGGGTTTCCTACTACCAGGGAATAGGGAGCCACTTCTTTAGTAACGACAGCGCCGGCGCCGATGAAGGCATATTCACCAATATTGTGCCCACACACTATCGTTGCATTTGCCCCGATTGAAGCGCCTTTTTTTACGATGGTTTTTTTAAATTCTTCTTTGCGGCTAACGGCGCTTCTCGGGTTGATTACATTGGTAAAAACCATTGAGGGGCCCAGGAAAACATCGTCTTCACAAATAACGCCTTCATAGATGGATACATTATTTTGTACCCGCACATTTTTTCCAAGAATAACCTTAGGAGACACTACTACATTCTGCCCGATATTACAATTTTCTCCAATGATACAGCCTTTCATTATATGGCAAAAATGCCAGATCTTAACTCCGGAACCTATATCACAGCCCTGGTCTACAACAGCGGTCGGATGTATAAAATAATTCGTTTCCATTTTTAAAATGGGCGCAAAGTTAGCAAACTATTATCTTTTTAAATAAAGCAAAGTCAATTGGGCCTTTTACTTTTTATATATCCCTTACGTAGAAAATATCATGACGCTAAGCGTTTTATGTTCCAACGGAATATTTCGTGGGTAGAAAATAAGATCGTATTTGGAAAGCATTCCATCGGGACGCATTGTGCTACGGGAAGAAAAGCGTACCATACGTTCCGATGGAACATTGCCGCCTTTTTTCCAATTTCTACCCGCCAATTGTTCCTATGGAACAATCATTTCTAAGCTGCGACACATTGCCGGAATACGACCAGATTTAAAACTACCAGGTTTACAATGGCTGCGATAACTTCCCGGTAGTTATTGGGAAGGAGGAAAATGGTGATCCCGCGAAGGCAACAGCAATATTGGGCGGTGGTATTTTTTTATTTAGATTTTAATTAGCTCAATTGCTCAAGTACCTTTGCGCCATGCATTATGCTTCAGTTGAAAATTTAAGTAAATCATTTGGTGTAAGAAAGCTTTTTACCGACATTAGCTTACATGTGGAGGAGGGAGATAAAATTGCCTTTGTTGCCCGCAACGGAAGCGGAAAGTCAACCCTGCTGAAGATTATAGCCGGCCTCGATACCGCAGATGATGGAACAGTTTGGGTACATAAAGATGTTAAGGTGATCATGTTGCAACAGGATACTGTTTTTGATAATGATAAATCCATCTGGGATAATATTTTAAATCTCGATAATCGCGTCGTGCGGATAGTCAGGGAATACGAAATGCTGCTGGAAGAGGAAGCTCATGATGAGGATCGAATAAGCAGGCTCGTTACTGAACTTACCGAGGCCAATGCATGGAGTTTTGAAAGCGACCTGAAACAGATTTTAGGAAAGCTGAACCTCCATCACCTGAATGAACCGGTGAAAAACCTTAGTGGCGGCCAACGCAAAAGAGTTGCATTGGCGCAGGCTTTAATAGAATCCCAGTTGCACGAAGGAAAATGCCTTGTTATTCTGGATGAGCCTACCAATCACCTGGACGTAGATATGATAGAATGGCTCGAAAGTTTTTTAGCTACCAACAAAAGCACCTTGCTTCTCGTGACACACGATCGCTATTTTTTAGATACTGTTTGCAATGAAATTGTTGAGCTGGAAGATGAAAAGCTGTATGTGTATAAAGGAGATTATGATTATTTCCTGGAACAAAAATCCTTAAGGCTGGAAGTACAGCAAAGTGAATTGTTAAAGGATAAGAACATTTTCAGGAAGGAGCTCGAATGGATGCGCAAGCA
This sequence comes from Ginsengibacter sp., assembly GCA_040005125.1. GTDB lineage: Bacteria > Bacteroidota > Bacteroidia > Chitinophagales > Chitinophagaceae > Ginsengibacter. The sequence goes on along the minus strand of JBDTZL010000315.1, from coordinate 2,901 downwards.
ACCTAAGGCCCGCACTACAAAATCAAAAAGCAGGCAGGACGCTTTCCAGAATATCGAAGAGAGGGTAAGCCAACGGAAAGAGGTTGCGGAAGTATCGCTGCAGGTGAAAATGACCCGCCTCGGAGGCAAGGTACTGGAGATGAAAAAAGTGTACAAATCCTATGGCGATAAAGTGATCCTGAAAGGGTTTGATTATACCTTTAAAAAAGGGGAACGTATAGGAATCGTTGGTAAAAACGGGACCGGTAAATCAACTTTTTTAAAAATAGCGCTTGACCTTATTCCACCTGATAGCGGAAAAATAAATCATGGAGACACTGTTGTATTTGGAAATTTCGCACAGGAAGGATTGCAATACAAAGAAGATAAAAGAGCGATTGAATATGTGAAGGATTTTGCAGAATTTTTCCCCCTGGCAGATGGAAGCAAGATAAGCGCAACACAATTCATGGAGAAATTTGGCTTTACAGCACAACAGCAGTTTACACCTTTGAGCAAATTAAGCGGGGGAGAGAAAAGAAGGCTTCACCTGCTGAGCATTTTGTTTGGCAATCCCAATTTTTTGGTGCTGGATGAGCCAACCAACGATCTCGATTTACAGACCTTGCGCACATTGGAAGAATTTTTACAGGATTTTCCAGGCTGCATTTTAATTGTAAGCCACGACAGGTATTTTATGGACCGGCTGGTGGATCATCTTTTTGCTTTTGAAGGCAATGGAGAAATAAAAGATTTCCCTGGCAACTATACCCAATACAGGATGTGGAAACAATTGGAAGAAAATAAACCCCCGGCTTCAAAAGGCAATGGGCAACCGGCAATGGCCAATGAAAAACAAAAAGCCAATCCGGGTCAACCAATCCAAACAGTGACCAATAAAAAACTTTCTTTTAAGGAGAAGAATGAATTTGAAGCACTGCAAAAAGAAATACCGGCTTTGGAAAAAGAGAAAAAACTACTGGAGGTAAAAATGAATAACGGCGCGATGAATTTCGAAAAATTGCAGGAGGCCGCAGAGAGAGTTAATGAAATAATTGTGCTTCTTGATAAAAAAGAGATGCGCTGGCTTGAGTTGAGTGAGCGGGCATAGTCATGTATGAGAAACGGCAAACACGGTATTTTTATAATCCGTTTACCCGGTGTACCATATCTTTAGTTAATTGCTCTAAGGTTTTATGACTAACTAATAAGCCCCGAAAGGGCGCTGTATATCAGCGTGGGGCAACGCCCTTCGCTTTCTGAATTATTGAATTATTGTTTCATGAAAAAATCAATTTAAGAAAATGAAGAAAGTCGCTTTGATGCCCGTTCTATTATTTACGACGTGTATATACCTGGAAGTTCAGGCCGACGTACGGTTGCCTGCTATTATAGGAAGCCACATGGTGTTACAACAAAACAGTGAAGTGAAAGTGTGGGGATGGAGTGATCCCGGGGAGAAAATAAAAATTACAACCGGCTGGGATACGACTACCTGCAGGGCAATTGGCTCATCCGGAGCAAAGTGGAATTGTATCATTAAAACACCCGCTGCAGGTGGGCCATATACACTTACGATCAGCGGGAATAATAAAGTTATACTTGAAGATGTTTTGATTGGAGAAGTATGGGATTGCAGTGGCCAAAGTAACATGGAAATGAATTATGGCTGGGGTGAACAACAGTATACCCCGGATGTACAGAATGCCACCAATAAAAGCATTCATTTTTTTCATATTCCAAGGTTAACGGCTGAATTCCCGCAAGACGATACCAGAGGTCAGTGGGTCGTTTGTAACCCTGAGGACATGAAGCAGTTTAGTTTGGCCGGTTATTTTTTTGGTCAGAAATTACAGGAGGCTTTATCCGTTCCTATTGGCCTCATTGAGGCGAGCTGGGGAGGTACGCCTGCCGAAACATGGACACCCAAAGATTCCATAGAAAACAACCCGGTTTTAAAAGAAGCATCTGCAAAGCTTACCCCAAGACCGGGATGGCCCGTAAATATTGCAGCTACATATAATGCAATGATCTATCCCATCACCAACTTTACAATTGCCGGCGTTATATGGTACCAGGGAGAAGCGAATGTAGATGCAGCCAATACGTACCGGCTTTTGTTGTCAACAATGATCAGCTCATGGCGCAAAGCATGGCAAAAAGATTTTGCTTTTTACTTTGTCCAGATAGCTCCTTTCGCAGGTTATGCAAATAATATTTCGGGTGCATTATTAAGAGAAGCGCAAACAAAAACGCTCTCTTCCCCAAATACAGGAATGGTCGTAATACATGACCTCGTTTCAGATATTAACGACATTCATCCAAAGGACAAAAAAGATGTAGGATACCGTTTGGCCAACCTTGCACTTTCGGAAACGTATGGAAAAAAAGACCTGGCATATAAAACTCCCCTGTTTCGGAATATGAAAGTTGAAAGCAGAAAAATCAGGGCCCATTTTATCAATGCTGATAACGGCCTGGTGAGCAAAGGAGATACTGTTAAAGGTTTTTATATTGCAGGAACCGACAAAATATTTATGCCGGCCACGGCAAAAATTGACGGCAATAGTGTATTGGTTTGGAATAAAAATATTCCAAACCCGGTGGCTGTGCGTTTTGGATTTACTAATTCTTCCATGCCCAATCTCTTTAGTAAAGAGGGGTTGCCGGTAAATCTTTTTCGTACGGATGACTGGGATGATGTAAATACTGTCGCCGCAAAATGAATTGGGCAACATGCAATGGACAATGGGGCAATAGACAATGGGCAATGGACAATGGGCAATAGACAAAAGGTAATGAGAGCAAAACGACTTCCGGGAAAATAAACTACCTCCTGTTTATTTTTTAAGGCACTACACAAGCCCTGAAAGGGCGCCATATGCCAACATAGGCTGAAGGCCTATGATATTAATGGGCAAT
>JBDTZL010000236.1:0-7333 GCA_040005125.1 Ginsengibacter sp. | reverse complement strand
TTTATCACAACATCTGTTTTGGTTAAACCTACAACAGTACCGTGGATCATTTCATTGTCATTAATCTGCTTGAAGGTTTTATCATACACCGCGTCATACTTTTCTCTTTCCTCTTTGTCATAAGAAGTGACATTCCTTTTATCTACTGTCCAGTCAAAATCATCATGTGGAGATGCGAGAATGGCATCATGAATCTGAACTTCAGTTTTCTCAGGTTCTGCGGTGACAACGGGTTCCTGTATTTTAGTGGCAACAGGTTCCTGAATTTTATTTGAATCAGGTAAGGGAAGGTCTTCAGAATCACCCTTTGGCAATTCTGCAGCAGGTTCTTTGTTATCCTCTTTTTCTGCAACAACATTTGCAGTTGGTTTGAAATCATCGTTTGGTTGGTCTTCCATAGTATCATCAACAGGTGATTTTGTTGTTGCTGCAGGTGCGTGGGCCACCTCCTGTTCATCAGCATTTTGGCCTGCCTGTTCGGCAGAAAGGTTAATAATTTCGTTACTCATATTTTGTCCCAATTGGTTTTTTTATTTTGGGACTGCAAAGGTAGGAAAATAGAGTCATTTACAGGCATTTGTATTCAAATTATGACCAAATTTTTCATTTTAATATTTTTTAATAAATTCTGTCAAAAAACGACCAAAATATATATTGGCATGATACCAGGTTGCATTTCAAATTGTCGCAAGGCTGTACTGATTGTGGGCGGTGAGGATACCGCCCACGGCGGCTCGCCCCGGTTGGTGTCTCCACCAACCGGCGACAATTTGAAATGCAACTTAATACTATTGCTTATATGGGGTGTTTTTTCATAAATTGCATTTTATTTTTTTCACAAAAAAATAATAATGAAACGATGGATTGATAGTTTGAAGCAAACCCGCCTGCTAAAATCATTGGTGTATTTTGTGGTAGGTGTCATTACTTATCCGGGATTTGCAATTGTCAACAGGATAAACATAAGTGGCACTGAGCATTTAAAAAATCTACCCAAAAGAAATGTTTTGTTTGTGAGCAATCATCAAACTTATTTCGCTGATGTAATTATGTTTCTTCATATTTTTTGCGCGGTAAAATGGAGAATAGAAAATAAACTGGGTATTCCTTTTTATTTATTGAATCCTTTTACACGCGTGTATTATGTTGCTGCTGCAGAAACAATGAAGAGCAGTTTCATAAGCCGGGTATTCAGGTGGGCTGGTGCTATAACGGTTAAGCGTACCTGGCGTGCCGAAGGCAAAGAAGTAAGACGTGGGCTCGACCCCGGTGATACCCGCAAAATTGCCAGGGCTCTTGAAAATAATTGGGTGATCACATTTCCACAGGGCACTACAAAACCTTTTGCCCCGGGCCGAAAGGGAACGGCATTTATTATTAAAAATTACAAACCTGTTGTGATCCCGGTAGTGATTAGCGGGTTCTGGAGAGCATTTAATAAAAAAGGGTTGAAGTTTAAGAAAAAAGGGACCTTGCTAAGTGTTCACTTTAAAGAACCCCTGCAATTAACTTATGAAGAAAGTGTTGAGTCCATTCTTGAAAAAGTAATGGATGCCATTGAGCAAAGCAAAAAATTTATGATGAAAAGCAAGCATCATTTAATAAGCGCTTTGGATAAATAACTTTAATTAGCTGATTGGCTGATTAGCTGATTAGCCAATGCCTGGCTTCATCCGGCAGCTTCATTGCTAATTATAATTTCAAATTTATAATTCCGCACTTAATTGGCTAATTGGCACATTAGCTAATTATCCCTGCATAAAAAGAGCCCTGAGTTCTGCGGCCTCATCAGGCTTCATTTTTCCCGCGAGAATTAATCTTAATTGCCTGCGTCGTAATGCACTTTCAAAAAGTAAATTTTCTTCTTCTGTTTCTGTTTCAAGTTTTGGTACAGGCCTGGGCTTACCATTATGATCCAGCGCCACAAATGTAAAAAATGCTTCATTGCTTTCATAGCGGTATTTCTGAAGGATATCTTCTCCCCAAACCTTCAAATGTACTTCCATACTGGTATTGAAGGCCCTGGATAATTTTGCTTCAATATGTACAACGTTGCCAAGCTTTATAGGGCTGGTAAACGAAATATTATCTACAGAAGCAGTTACCACCGGTACATTACAATGCTTCGCACCGGCTATGGCTGCTGCAATATCCATCCAATACATAAGGCGGCCACCCATAAGATTGCCAAATGTATTGGTATCATTTGGTAATACCAGTTCAGTCATAGCCACTAAACTTTCCGAAGCTTTCTTTGAAGTCATCCTGATAAATTTTTCCAAAGATACAGTGTGAAGGCGAAGATGAAGATGGGAGATAGAATGTTTTGACTGTTCGTGCTGTTGCTTTTATATTAAATTTACACCACTATAAATGGGATTTATATGAATACCTCCGGGATAGTTACAAAGAAAAATGATTTTCAGATCTTGCCATTACCTGCAACTATTGACGAGGTAATTGCACACCTCGAAAAAATAATAACCTGGTGCGAAATCAATAATAATTGTGCAGGCTATTTTGCTGTGCTGTATTATAAAGTAACCTGTAAAATAAAGGAGGGGATTAATGCTAAAGATTTTGAAGATGGTCTGAGAATGGAACACCTCGATGTGGCATTTGCAAGCCGTTACCTCGCGGCATTTTATTCATGGATTGCCGGAAAGCAGGCCACTAATTCATGGCAGGTGGCTTTTAATTCAGTTTCGGGGAAAACATTATTAGTGTTGCAGCATTTGTTGGTAGGCGTGAATGCCCACATCAACCTCGATTTGGGCGTTGCTACAGTGCTCGTAATGCATGCAGATCCCTTGGCGGAGATCCACAATGATTTCAATACAATAAATACTCTTTTAGCATCCATGATCGATAATATGGAAGACTGTCTTACTAAAGTAAATCCATTAATGAAACTGCTTGATTTGAATATTTTTAAGTATGATGAAATGCTGGTTCAGTTTAGTATATCCATGGCAAGGGATGGGGCATGGAGCTTTGCACAGGAATTGAACGGGAAAACCGGTGCAGATTATGAAAATTGCATTCGTACAAGAGATGAGCGTATTGCGCAATTAGGAAGCAGCATTGCAAAACCTCATGGATTTTTATTAAAATTCATTGTAAAATTGATCAGGCTATTTGAAAAAAAGAATGTTTCAAATATAATAAAACTGCTTGGAGGTTGAAACTCAAAGAAGATTTTGTATTAATTCGCGGAGAAGAATGTTTTAAATGTGAAGATTATCAAAATAATCACTTAGTTCAAAAATTATACATCCGGGAACCAAACAAAAATTTATGCGCCAAACTTTTTTGAGCAACTTATTTATTTGGTGATTAGTTTTTGATTTGGGAATTTCGGTTTCCAATTATGACAAATATTTCTTTTGAGAATACAGAAATTGCCTTCGAATATAAGACCGGTAAAGAATTAAAAAGGGCAAAATTTCTTTTTTCTGCAATGGCCAGGAGCTTGCTGGTAAAGCTTGGAACAAGATTAACCCCATGGATCATAAAAGCCCGGTTGCCGGTAAATGGAATCATCAGGAAAACTATTTTCGGGCAGTTTGTTGGCGGGGAGACTTTGGAGGAAACTTCAAATGTTGTTAATAAACTTGATCCTTTTAATGTACAGGTTATACTTGATTATGGGGTTGAAGGGAAAGAAGGCGAAGAAAATTTTGACCACGCCACCGTTGAATTTATAAAAGTAATTGAATATGCGGGAACCCAGGCGCATGTTCCATTTATGAGTGTGAAGCTTACCGGTCTTGCAAGGTTTGGATTATTGGAAAAATTGCATGCCGGGGCTAATTATAACGAGACTATAAATGGTATTGTCTCCGTGAAAGAGTTAACTGAAATTGAAAAACAGGAATGGCAAAGAGTGGTCGTACGATTGGAGAAAATTTGCAAAGCAGCCATTAGAAACAACACGGGAGTATTAATTGATGCAGAAGAAAGCTGGATCCAAAATCCCGTAGATGCGCTCACCATGCAAATGATGGAAAAATTCAATATTGAAAACCCGGTTGTATATAATACGGTTCAATTGTACAGGCACGATCGTTTACAATTTTTAAAAGACAGCTATGAAGTTTCTAAAAGAAATAATTATTTGCTCGGAATAAAACCGGTGAGAGGCGCCTATATGGAAAAAGAACGTAAACGTGCCGTGTTATTGAATTATGAATCTCCCATTCAGCCAGATAAGCAACATACAGATGCAGACTATAATGCCGCCCTGGAATTTTGCATGGATCACATTGCTAATATCTTTATAATTGTCGCCTCGCACAATGAATTCAGCAATTTATACGCTACCCAACTCATGGAGAAGAATAATATACCTCCCGGTAGCAATCATATTCTTTTTTCGCAGCTTTATGGCATGAGCGACAATATTACTTTTAACCTTGCCAAAGCAGGATTTAATGTCAGTAAATATTTGCCCTTCGGGCCAATTAAGGATGTAATTCCTTACCTGATGAGAAGAGCACAGGAAAACTCTTCCGTAAGCGGGCAAACGGGGAGAGAGCTGAGCTTAATACAAAAAGAGATTTTAAGACGTAAAAAAGTAAATGGCTAATGGTTCAATAGTGAATAAATCAATGGGATTGTTTACCGGTCTTTAATATACCTTGATTCAGTAACGGCAGGTTCGTATTGCATCCTGATCAATTCTGCTGCAAAGAAGCAACGGCGAAAACGGACACCGGGTTGTATCATTACCGCACATTTTATTAAATAAAGGCAAGACAAATAATTGATTATTATTGCTTTAACAGTATGGCATTTTCCTGGCTCACCAAATGTTGCGGGTGAGGCCCTCAGCAAATTTAGATACACACATTAAAAGATATATGTTACAAAACTTTTTAAAAGTAGCTTTTAGAAATCTTATCAGCCGTAAGGGCTATGCAATCATGAACATAGCTGGACTTGCAATAGGTATTACCTGCTGCCTGCTGATCTTTGAATATGTTGCTTATGAAAGAAGTTACGATTCCTTTAATAAAAAGGCTGACCGAATCTTTCGGGTTCAGGATGAAGAATATCAGAATGGAAAGATGGTCGTTGCCTGCGCAGCTGCAATGCCTGGTGTTGCCCCAGCGATGAAACGGGAATTTCCTGAAGTTGAGAATGCCGGCCGCCTGAGAAAAGTCGAGTTTTTACTTGGCAACGATGAGCGTGATATAAAATTTAAGGAACCTGCTGTTTATTATGCCGACGAATCTATTATTGACATCTTGCAGCTTCAATTACTAAAAGGGGATTCAAAAACAGCTTTAACCAGCCCCGGGAAAGTGATAGTATCCGAAGAAATAGCCAGGAAATATTTCGGAAATGAAAATCCAACGGGGAAAATATTGACCGTGCATTCAAACGGCAATGCACGGCCACTGGAGGTAACCGGAGTTTTTAAAGATTACCCGGGAAACTCACATTTGAAGTTGAGCGTCCTTGTTTCTTACGTCACTTATAGCCACGTCATTGGTAGTTATGGCAATAAAGACGATGTGCTGGAAACGAGTTTTGGCTGGACCGATTTCTACACTTATGTACTCCTGCAAAATGGAGCCAGCCAGAAACAATTTGCATCAAAGCTTCCGGCTTTTATCGACAATCATTATAACAGCCTTCCTGAAAATAAAAATCAAGGCGACCGGTACTCGCTTAACTTAATGCCGCTAAAAGATATTCATTTATATTCTCATTATACAGAAGAAGCTGAAGCCAACGGCAATGGGCAATCAGTAAGTTTTTTATTTCTCATTGCCTTTTTTATCATTGGAATAGCCTGGATAAACTATATTAATCTTGCAACGGCCCGCTCGCTTGAGCGTGCCCGGGAAGTTGGGGTGAGGAAGGTGCTGGGGGCGCTAAGGGGACAATTGATCGGGCAGTTTATGCTGGAAAGTTTGTTCCTGAACTTTCTTGCGCTGGTGCTTGCTTTTATCATCACCCTTACTGTAAATCCTTTATTCTCCGCTATTAGCGGCCGGCAATTGCCGTCATTCCCCGCAATTCCTGCACAGTATAAAGCGTACTTCCTGGCGCTGTTAGCCACCGGCACCTTCCTGTCCGGGATTTACCCGGCACTCGTATTATCCCGTTACCGGCCTGTATCAGTATTGAAAGGGGTTTTCAAGAATGCGGCCGGGGGGCAATGGTTACGCAAAGGGCTTATCGTGGGTCAGTTTGCGGCATCAATAATCCTCATCGCGGGCACGATCATTGTTTACAGGCAGTTACATTATATGCAAAACCAACACCTGGGAGTGGACATTAATGAAACCGTAGTTATAAAAGGAGCATTTGGCGGCTTGACAGATTCATCATACCAAGATGTTTATGGTGCCTTCAAACAAGAAATGCTGCAGGTGAACGGAGTAAAAAGTATTACTGCATCTTCGGCTGTAATGGGACAGGAGATTTTGTGGTCGACTGGGTGGTTACGCCTGCATGATAAAAATAAGAAGGTCGTCAATTTGTTTCACCTGGGCGTTGACGAAGATTTTACCGGGAGCTATGGATTAAAAATAATGGCTGGTGAGCCTTTTTCTAAATCTTCGGGGAAGGCTTCTAAAAAAGTCATAATTAATGAGTCCGCGGTTCGGGCCCTCGGTATCTCATCCCCACAATCTGCTATCGGAGAATTAATTTCAGGCGGGCAAAATGACATGGATTCCATGCTGGTAACCGGCGTAATTTCTGATTATCATAACGAAGGCCTTCAGAAAGCCATTCAACCCCTGATAATCTTTCTCAACAGGAATACACGTGCCAACTATTCTGTTAAGATCCAGGCGACGAATGCGGCATCTACAATCGCTTCAATCAGGAACATATGGAACAGGCATTTCAGGGCCGACCCTTTTGATTATTTTTTCCTTGACGAATTCTTCAATCGCCAGTATGAGGAGAACCAGCGTTTTGGAAAGGTATTTGGGCTTTTTGCTATACTGGCAATTGGCATAGCATGTTTTGGATTATTTGGATTATCTGCTTTTAACATCCTGCAACGCACAAAAGAGATTGGCGTGCGAAAGGTACTGGGAGCGTCTGTCAACAGCTTGCTGTTTACGTTATCTAAAGATTTTGTGCTGCTGGTGGTAATCGCTTTCGCAATCGCGACACCACTAACCTTAATCGCCATGAATAGCTGGTTGGAAGGCTTTGCTTATAGAACCACTTTCCCCTGGTGGATATATGGGGCGGCAGGTATGTTAGCAATCTTAATTTCCTTGATAACCGTGGGGTTCCAGGCATTAAAGGCTGCTCGTGCCAATCCCATAAAAAGTTTAAGAACGGAGTAGCGACAACCGATTTA
>JBDTZL010000074.1:0-7353 GCA_040005125.1 Ginsengibacter sp. | reverse complement strand
TGCAGGCTCTTTTACACCCGTACTTCTTCCTGAATGTTGCAGCATGCCTTTTACAATTGCATCCGCACGTTTGCCATGATGATTTATTTTTTGCTCATTCTCCCTGATATCATTTAGTATCTCATTTTCATTTTGAAAATCACGAACCCGTTTTTTCTGTTCTTCTTTTAATTCATCGATCAATTCGGTATTCACCTCGGAAAAGTTATTTACAAAATTTAATGGGTTCTGTATCTCATGTGCAATGCCGGCTGTAAGCTCACCCAGGGAGGCCATCTTTTCCCGCTGGATAAGCTGTATCTGCGTTTCTTTCAATTCAAGAAGAGTATCTTCCGCATTCTTTTTCTGGATTTCTATTTCTTCTTTTTGCCTTTTGCTTTCTTCATATAAATCTGAGAGCTCAATATTGCGCAAGCGATATATCTCCGCCTCTTTCCTTGATTTTTCTACTTTATAGGAAATTTCGAGATTTTGGATCTTTTGATTGAAAGCATCCGTATGAATTTCTTTGGAGAGACTTATATAAGTTTCTATGTGTGTAAGCGCTTCCTGGTAACGATCATAATGTTTACAGGCTTCATAATAGCCCAAATGAATTTTAGCAATAAGATCGAGAGCCTTGATTTCCTGTCCCAATTGAAGTGCTTCATTCAATAACTCAAATACCAGTTGCTGCGTCTGTTCTGTAAAATTTTCCTTTAGGTGAAGCTCTGCTAAAAACAGCAATATTTCAGCTTCTCCTTTTTTATCTTCAATATCCCGTCGAATGGTTAAGCTGCTGTTACCACACTCTGAAGCCTTGTTGTAATCCGCTAACTCTTCGTATATATCTCCCAAATGAAAAAAGGCGTTGCTTTGTCCTTTTTTATCTCCAATATCCCGGGAAATAACTAATGCCTGCGAACAAAATTCCAGGGCTTTTTCATACTCCTTCATTTTAAAATGACAAAAGCCGATGCTATCCAGGCAACCTGCTTCGCCCCATTTATCGCCTGCTTCTTTAGTAAGTGAAAAGCTCTGATGATAATAGTCAATCGCATTGGTAAAGTCACCTCTCTCAAAATAGATGAGGCCAATTTGTTTTAAGGTGTAAGATTTAGAGACCCAATATGTAATAGATTGAGGCTGATTTACAGACAGTCCTTTGAGTAAATAATTTAATGCCGTTTCATAATCCCCCAGGTATTTATAGGTTACTCCTAAATGATACCAGGAAAGAGATTCGCTTTCCTTGTTTCCGGTTTGCTGTGATAATTCCGAAAATTTAAACAGGTATTCTAATGAAGCAGCATAATTTCCCAGGCTGCGTTGAATGATGCCATGGTAGGCATATACTGAGGCTTGTCCATCCAGGTCATTCAACGATTTAAATAACGCCAGTGCATTGTCCAGGTATTCAAGGGCTTCATGATATTTGGACAGGCGAATAAGGCTAAATCCAAACGTACGATATCCTTCTGCCTTTCCTCTTGCATAGTTGATACGTTCGGCAAGATCAATGGCTTCCTTACTAAGTGTATGAGCCTGCGGAGAATCATTTACCCTTAGTTCCCACGCCTGTTTATTTAGCTGATCTATGTTATCCTTAACGACCTGCGCATCATCATCCATATATGATAAATTGAATCAAACTTTATAATGACAAGTCCGTTAACATCCATGCATCGGCTGTTCCTAGCTTTTGATCGGTACTTAGTTTTATATATAAAAAGAGCTGTAGCTTATAAGCTGCCAGGAATTTAACACTTGTTGAAATGATACCTTCGCCAAGTGGAACTGTTCCACCCCATGGGTAAGTAACTTCCCTGTGAAATAGATCTTCTTCGCTTACCTGGCTAAAAAGATCTTTGATCGTTGCCATCTGTTCATCCATAAGATCTGAAAAATGTTCATGTTGTATTTCGCCGGCAGCAGCAGTTGACGCACCAAAAAAAGTATTAAAGTCAGTGTCATCTTTTTTAAGCCAATAACTCATCATAGCGCCTCCGATAATACACAAATATTGTAATATTTCTAAGGTGCTTCTCACACCTTCTTTGGGCCTGAAATTAATCTGATCCGTTGGGATTTTGGTATATAGCCTGCGGCAAATATTTATTTCCCTTTCAATGTTGTTAAGTAAGTGTTGCTTGTACATAAGAGTTGTGTTTAGTAAAATGAGTATTTAAAAAAACCATAATGATTATCAAAAATGAAAATAAATCAAAAACTCTGCAAACTCAACTTCGTCTCAGTTTTTATTTTCACCGCCATGCACTCTAATGATATTTGTATAATGATATAAATTTGCGTGCGCTATCATCGATGTAACTCTTACCGGTTAATAATCATGCGTAACGAAATATAAACAAACAAAATAATGAAGCTACAAAGAGCCTCAGGAATGCATTGAAACCTGACCCCCGTTGTGAAGACTGCCTAAGAAAACTTAAAAAGATAAGGGATGAACAATTAATTACACCTGGTAATTAAGTATCTCTTTTGCAAAACTGTCAATTTCCGCCACCCTTTCTTTATTAATTGAGTAGTAAATACACTTGCCATCTCTTTCTGTAGAAACAATTGATGCCTTGCGTAAAATAGCAAGATGCTGTGATGCTACTGATTGTTCAAGACGCAGCCTTATGAAAAGTTGAGTAACTGTAAGACTTTTGTTCTCATGAACGGTTTTAATAACCAGTTGGCGGAGCTTATGATTGAGCGCCCTGACAATTACTGCAGCTTTCGTGGTATTATAATGAATAATTTCAGAAAGATTATCATGATCTTCTTCTTCAACTGCCAAAGATTGTTGTGTGTTTAAACTCATAATTGTAATATAGATGAGGTGATTAAAATTTTGTCTGTTGAAGATAAATGTTTGAAGCAGGAGAATATATCCGGAAAAGTAAAAATGTCTTTTGCAGATATTTTAACGTGGCAACCAAATAAAAAGGGCAGCAGTATATCATTAAATCATATACAATAAATTTCACTCCTGTGAATTATGTAATAAATATATAAAATTGTGTAACGATGATAACCAAATAAATGCCGAATTTTATATCATGAAATCTAAATACCTCTGAAGGCCACGACTATGTTTAGATTGAGCTAAACGGCTTTATGGTTTTGAAGAGGTCATAAAGCTTAGCTCTTTTTCGCAGTCAAAATTGTTTGGGGCCTTGACTAACCCATGACGTCCGGTTTTAAAATCCAATCTAAACCTACTGAAAACAATTCCTGGTTTTACATTTGATAAAAGCCTTGCGGTTACATAATCCTGAGGCTTTTTTATTTATTATCCCCGCCTCCTTACAATATTATAATCTGTATTTTCTCCTGAAATAAAATTAGAATGTACCTACCCGGCTTGAGTCAACTCAATCAGCATTCAAAAGAGTAAGACCATCAGGCAAAACCTATTCCTTAAAGGTAAAAAAGAAAAGAGCTTGGCGGGAGGAAAACCTCATATCAAAGAATCATAAAGAGTATTGTAAATTGCAATTATTTCAATATAAAACATCATAACCATTTCCAAACCGAGAAAATGAAAAAGTATTTACTGGTAATAATAATAATAATCTTGGGTTTATCCGCCTGTCATCAAAACCCATCGGCTGTACCTGTAGTCGGTTTTGTAGATGCTTTCCAGGATAATACGATAGAACAGGCTAAAATTGGGTTTATTGATGCACTGAAAAAAAATGGGTTTAACGAAAAAGACGGCACCCTTAAAATTACTTACAGAAATGCGCAGGGAAACATCCCCACCCTTACACAGATCATTAATTATTTTGTAGCAGACCATGTAACACTTATTGCTGCCAATACTTCTTTATCAACCATCACTGCAATTCAAAAAACGAAAACCGTTCCTATTTTTATGATGGTAGCCCCATCTCCTTCTTTAATGAATGTAATCGATGCGAAAGGTAATGGTCCGGCTAATTTGTTTGGTGTTGGAGAAGAGCTTGGATATATTGATACTTCATTTCTACTCATTCCAAAAATCCTTAAACCAGGATCATCGAAAATAGTAGTTGGTATGATCTTTAACCAATCGGAACCCCAGTCGGTAGAAGCCATCAAAAGAATTGAACAACTCGCTGTAAAAAATAATATTACTCTTGTTTCGTTACCCGTTAATAATTCTGCAGATGCACAACTCGTAACATCCGCGCTCCTGAATAAAAATATTGATGCTTTCTTTGCCAATCCCGACAATACTGTTTTTGCTTCATTTGAATCTATAGCCAAATTATGCAAGCAATCGAAAGTACCTATTTTTACAAGCGAGGCAGGGCTTGTATCAAGAGGTGCGCTGGTAGCTTATGGTGCAGATATTTATCAATGGGGATACCAGGCAGGAGTACAGGCCGCTCTTTATCTGAAATCAAAAAGTACTAAAGGGCTTACATGGGAGATGGTAAAAATAAGGAAGAAGGTTTTTAATCCCATCGTTGCAAAATATTATGATTTAGCAATACCTTCAGATTTTGAACCTATAACTCCATAATGGACTTTTATTTACAGGCTTTACAACTTTCGCTTTGTCTCGGATCCATGTGCATGGGTGTATTCATTTCCATGAAGATCTTTAATATCCCTGACATTACTACCGACGGAAGTTATACACTGGGAGCTTCGGTTACTGCGGTTTTATTATCAAACCACTATCCCATGGTATATGTTATGGTGGCGAGCATGATTATGGGTTCGGTTGCCGGGATGCTTACGGGCATTATTCACACAAAATTAAAAATTGATGCATTGCTTGCAGGCATATTGGTAATGACCGGGCTTTATTCAGTAAATCTTATCATCCTTGGCAGGTCCAATGTTCCGTTGATCGGCACAGCATCTATATTCAGCCAGTTACCAATTTTTACCAATGAAACTTATAACAATCTTATCATAGCGTTTCTTTTCATCATCATTCTTTTGATCATTCTAACCTATATCTTAAAAACTGATTTTGGAATAGCCATGCGCGCTACCGGCAACAGTGAAACAATGACCAAAGCCCTTGGGATAAATAATGATAAAATGAAGATCATTGGCCTTGCAATCGCCAATGCTTTGACGGCACTCAGTGGGTTCCTGGTAGCGCAGTACCAGAATTTTACAGATATCAATATGGGGATAGGAATAGTAATTACAGGGCTCGGGTCGGTATTGATCGCAAATGCTTTAAAAAACTGGTTCAAGGTAAAATCTATAGCCGCCACTTTAATATTGGTAATATCGGGCAGCCTGGTTTTTCAAATGGTGCTTGCAATTACTTTGGCTTCGGGTGCTGATCCCAATTTATTGAAATTAATTACCGCCCTTTTTGTTCTTTTAATTGTAGCACTGCCAAGGTTGAGCGACAGGCTGAAAAATAAATAAATGATCTCATTAGAAAATATATCGAAGGTTTACAACAAAGGAGAAGTTAATGAAGCGACCGCTCTGAGAAATATCAACCTCACAATTGAAAAAGGCGAGTATGTTGTGATCATCGGCGCTAACGGTTCGGGTAAAACAACCCTGCTGAATATTCTTTCGGGAGCAGAAAAAGTAACGGCCGGAAAAGTAATGATCAACGGCGAAGACGTAACACAATATGCCGAACACAACAGAAGCAAATGGATTGCACGGGTATTTCAGAATCCTTATACCGGAACTGCATCTGATCTAAGCATATTAGACAATTTCCGGCTCGCAGCATTAAGGACCCAGCAAAAAAAATTAATTATTGGTATTAACCCGGGCTTTAGAAAAAAAGTTCAGGATATGATCGCCAAACTAGGCATGGGATTGGAAAATAAAATCAATCAACTTATGGGAAGCCTTTCAGGAGGCCAGCGCCAGGCACTCACGCTACTCATGAGTGTAATGGATGAAGCGCGCATAATATTGCTTGATGAACCCACTGCAGCGCTTGATCCGAAATCAGCAGCTTTAATCCTTAATCTCGCGAACGGGTTGATAAAAGAATTTAACTTAACCGCATTATTTATCACCCACAATTTAAAAGATGCCCAACAATATGGAACCAGGTTAATCCAGTTCCAGGAAGGAATATTATTAAGAGATTTAAATGAAGAACAAAAATCAAAAGTGTTATTGCAGGATATGTTTGGGTGGTTTGAGTAGGGTTACAAAAATTGCTATTTATTAAGAGACCAGGTGGCTTGATTTAAATTATAATTAGTTATTTTCCGATAGAGAAAGTAACTGACTTTATAAACCCCAAACCCATTAAGAGATTCCGCTTGATAAAAAAACAACCATCCTGGAAAAGCCGGAAGAACATATTACCGATGAGCCCTTACCATTTTAAAAAAGAAAGAACATATTAAAAGTTTGCGTAACTCCGATCGTACTAATAACAACCAGCCTACCGGCAGGTAGGTACAAAATGTATGGCACTAATGAATTGATAATCAGTCTCAATTTTGTATATCTTACGTGCAATAACATCAATCTAAGCGTTGAACTTAATATTATCACCCTTCGCAATTCAATTCTTTTTTTATTAATTTCGACGCTATTAGGTGCATGCTTTAATATGACCTGGCATAAGAAATAAACTATTACAATATATGTTACAAGTTTTGACAGTTCTCATATTTCGTCTGGGAATTTTGGCAAAAAATTTAAGTATTCTTATGAAGAATATAATTCGGACAGTAATCTAATTTATCAGGAACTTTATACAAACGAGTACCAATCAGATGACACATGGGGCTTTTTGAGAAAACAAAATTTTTTTACGATGGAAAACAAAAAATAAGGGCGGAAATAGATGGTGGAACTCCCTATAAAAAAAGTGATCGCTGGAGAGATAGATATAAAAAGACCGATACTTATAAATATACCGGAGGACAATTAACTAAATGGATACCAAATTCAAAACTCAGAAGACCTAACGCTGTTTTTGGTGCTGATCCGCTATTGGATCTTGAAAGACAGTATGGCTATATGATTACCGCTTACAGACCTCCAAAAAGTTCTGCTTCAGCAGAAGGAGAAAAAGTTTTTACTGATTTGTTTGAAGAAATATTCAAAACAAATCCAAAGGGTAATCCAAAATTCTTTTGGAATATTTCGCCTTTTTCGGCTTCTGACACAAATCATAGTTCAATAAAATCATTGATTAATGTACCATTGCGACTTTACAGTGACCCCGATATTAATTGGTATATCGAAAACAGGCATGTTGATTTTAGGGATTTAAATATCACTGATAACGCATCAGTGATTAATTGGTTAATGTCCTGGGGAAACAAGAGAGCAGAATTGATTACCGCTTTAGGGAAAGGACCATACCCATTTATTTTACGAAGGGTTGTGCAATTTGGAATTAGGTAATTATTCCAAAGCAGA
>JBDTZL010000046.1:0-7396 GCA_040005125.1 Ginsengibacter sp. | reverse complement strand
AGCTTTTGAATATAATCCCGGATAAAATTAAGAGATATTAGAATAACAATGTAAACCATGCGAATGTAAAATTTAATATTGTACCGGTTTGCTCCTGGTAAGGTCAATGAGCTGCCTGGCAGCAGGCACATTTTACGGATTAGCACTGATCTTTTTAGCCACGAATTTTCACGAAGAAATTTTATGATAGCAGCGATTAGTGGAAATTTGTGTAATTCGTGGCTGAAAATAAATTTCCGGAGCCAAATTCTCAAATTGAAATACTACCTGGAATTTTAGAAAATTAAGCCGCTTATTTTTGCCCGTACATTTGTATTAAATTAAATCGTAAAGCGATGAAAAAAATCTATTTTATTTTCCTGTTGTTTGTAGTATCCGCATCTGATGCACAGGAAATAAGCGTATCGAATGCACCTAATGGTACTGTTGTTACAAATGGTAAAATGTTTGCCACAGCATACCAGCAAAAATCTGCTGAATATCGTGCCTTATGTTTCCAGGCTTTCAATATTGCTTACCAGAGAGTAGATGAAATAATACTCGCAAAAACCGAAAAGCCAAAAGTGATCATAACAGATATTGATGAAACTATTTTAAACAATAGTCCTTATGAGGCGCACCAAACCCTGCGGGGAAAAGATTATGAGCCGGCATCGTGGCATGAATGGACCTCGATGGTAAATGCAGACACGGTTCCCGGAAGCCTCGGTTTTTTAAAATATGCTTCGTCCAAAGGGCTCGAAATATTTTATGTTACCAATCGCGATGAGGAAGAGCGCAATGCCACATTAAAAAATCTTCAAAAGTTTAATTTCCCTAATTCAGATAACGGACATTTATTTCCACTTCAAACTACTTCATCAACTTCATCAAAAGAAGAAAGAAGAAAAAGTATTGCAGCTGCTCATACTATTGTGATGCTAATGGGAGACAATCTTGGGGATTTCAGTTTTTTATTTGACAAAAAAAATATTGATGAGCGTCTTCAAAATGTAAGTTCGGTTGCTGCTGAATTTGGCAGCCGCTTTATTGTATTGCCCAACCCTGTATATGGTGATTGGGAGTCTTCGTTATACAACTACAATTACTCACTTACCCCGGCTCAAAAAGATTCTGTAATAAAAGCATCGCTCATTACGTATTGATTTTTGCGTTTTATAGATCCGAGATCCATTGTTTAGCGATGCTCAGGTCTTCCATTTTAAATCCTCTTGTTTGTGGGGGGATCAGTTTACCGAAAGTATCAGTAAACTTTTTTATTTCATCTTTTTCTGTAACTATCGCCAGCTTTTTCCATTTGTTGAAATATCTTATTCCTAAAAGTGCATCTTCTATCCATGCACCTGTGGTATAGTTTTTAAGAGAAGTATTTAGAATGAGCATGTAGCTAACCTTGCCAGACGCAGCCGCAGCATTTTTTACCAGCGGATTTATTATTTTATGATAATCATCCCTGGTAACAATACCCGTAGCACGAAAAGCGGTAACATGAGCGGGTAATCCATGTATAACTTCAATCATAAAATTGTTTAGTTTTTAAGTGGGTTTTTATATCATTTCCTTAACAAAGTTATAATAAGAAAATTAAGCGTGTATAACATAAGATTATTCAGTGGAAAAAATTCCCCTTTGCGTTATGTGTGTTTGATAAGGTACAAGCCAGGCGTGTGATGTAGCCAATGGCACAGTTTTAGTTTTATGTTTATAAACAAAAAATAAATATTATGGCAACTAATGAAAAATTAACCGAAGTTTTAAATGATCTTATCATGATTAATAATGATAGAGTAACAGGTTACGAAAAAGCTGCGGACGAGGCAAAATCTGTAGATGTGGATCTTCTTGCAACCTTTAATAAAATGGCTAATGAAAGCAGGAAATATGTTGCAGAACTTACAAATGAAGTTCAAAGATTGGGAGGGGAACCTGCCACTGGTACAACCAATAGCGGTAAGATCTACAGGGTATGGATGGATGTTAAAGCTACATTCTCGGGCAAGGACAGGCAAGCTATTCTTGAAAACTGCGAATTTGGTGAAGATGCAGCACAAAAGGCATATAAGGAAGCACTTGCTTCGGATGCAGAAATTAGCGCAGAAACCAGGCAGTTAATAACTGATCAGCAGTCATCATTAAAAACATCTCATGATATTATTAAAAAATACAGAGATGCGCAGAAGGCTGTTAATGCCTAAATGAAGAACATCATCGTAATGAAAATTCCCGGTTTACAAAGCCGGGTTTTTTTATGATATTTTTAATATTAAAGTTTTTCCGGCGATTCAATATTTAAGAAACTTTTTTCTTCTTTTTTTCTGATCCCAAAATTATAACGGGCATTGATGCCAAACCTGCGGGTATCAGACTTTCTGAAGCCGTTTGCAGAAACACTTCCCTGGCTAAGTGTAAAATCATTATTGTTGGTAAAAAACAGATCGGTGCTGCTAAGTGTAATAATTAATTTCTTTTTAAGAAACTGTTGGTTGATGCTGAGGTTTAATGCACCAAAAGGACTCAATTCGTAAAATTGTTGCTGCCCGTTGAACCGTGCAAATCCATTTAACGTGAGTTGTGAAGTACCAGAGAGTTTAAGTGTTTGATAAGTAAAAACAGACCAGCTGCCTTTATTAAAGGAAAGTGGTTTTCCTTCATACGATCCTTCGTAAAAATTATGGTTGTATTGAAAGCCTCCAACAATAAAATATTTTCCTCCCGGGGGTAAAGCTCCCAATATTCTGAAATAAGTTTCTTTATTGCTTCCTAAATTATCATAAGTGCGGTAGGCTACCCGGCTGCTTGTATCAGACTGGTACACAACATTGGTAAAAATATCCTTCGTATCATTTACGCCGATCGCGAAAACGGGCCGCTCGTCAACAGAGATATTGGCTTCATAGTTTTGAGTAAACTGCGGGCGAAGAGCGGGGTTACCCGTTTCAAATAAATAAGGATCAACATATCGTTGTGATGGGTTTAGCAACTGGTAGCCGGGGCGGCTTATTGTACGGCGGTAAACGAGATAACCCCGTAAATCATATCCCATTATTTTTATAAGAGAACGGCTCAGATACACATACGGAAAAAAATCTGTGCGGTTAATATTAAAGGTGGTATCATTTGGTATTTGCTGTGTGCCTTTCATAGAGGTATTCTCTACCCTTGTTCCCACTTTTAATGTTATCCCGGATACTGTTTTAGAAGCCTGCAGGTATCCTGCATTAATACTCTCATGATAATTGTATGAACTGGTTCTTATGTCATCTTTTGTTCTTACCCCATTTTCCATGTTGAAATAATCGGTGTTAATTTTAAAGCCGGTGATGGTAGTTTTCAACCCGGTTTCCAGTGTAAACTTTTTTGGGAATTTCAATACAAGATTGCTCTGTGCAGAAAAAAAACCGAGATGAGTTTTTATGTATCCGTCGCCCGAAGCAGATGTTATAAAAGGCTTGGTAAAATTGGTAACAAATTGCTGGCCGGTGGTATTAGGGGTATAATTGTAAGAAATATCATTGGTCCATTGTGAACCTATCGTGTCAATTTTCAACTTTGATGAAATACCCTGTGCGAGGAAAAATGAATTGTTTTTATTGGAAACGTCTGCAATGTTATTTACAAAAATGTTCCCGGTACTTATCCCACTGATGGCGCTTTCATTAACTGAGCTGTTATGTGAGTCGATAAAGGTAACCCTGCCATCATAGCTAACTTCCCACTTTTTATTGAGCTCATAGCTCATGCCATAACCCAGGTAATAATTATTGCCGGGATAGGTAGTTATCGCATCCTGCCTCAGCATTGAATCTGGTGCAAATAACCGGTCGGTTTTTATTTCATCATAGGTGTTTTTATGAGTGTATTGTGCATTTAAATAAGCTGAGAATGCGCCATTGTTATTATTCAGGCTGATACCTGCGTATTGAGTTCCGTATTTCCCCTGGCTCATTCCGGCGTTTACGCTTCCCGTTAGCCCTATCTTTATTCCTTTCTTCAGAACGACATTTACAATTCCGCCACCTCCGGATGCATCGTATTTTGCAGAAGGGGTACGCAAAATTTCGATACTTGATATCGAGTTGGGAGGAAGGCTTTTTAATAATGAAGCAATATCTGCAGTGCTCATTTTCTGTTCTCTCCCGTTAATGTATACGGTAGCTGGCGTTGTGCTGTTTAAATAAATATTTCCGTCCTGGTCTACGAAAAGGCCGGGAGTTTTTTCCAGGACTTCGTAGCCGCTGGTAGAACTTGCAGCAAGATTTTCGGGGTCAACAATAGTTTTATCATCTTCCTGCCTCATTATGGGTTTTGCAGATTGTATTACAACGGCATTTAGAGTTTTGGTTACATTTTCAAGAAGGAATGTAAAAGATGCGGCATTATTTTTTATAGTAATTCCTTTTTGAACCATGGAATAATTTACAGAGGTAACGGTCACTTTGTAACGACCAGCCTGGGCCAGTTCAAAAACGGCCATGCCGGAACTATCGGTGACTTTTTCAAAATAATGAAGAGAATCATTGAGCAGCACAACTTTTACAGTTGCCGATAATACGGGCTGGGCTTGTTTATTAATTATTTTAATAGTTACGCTTATATTTTGGGCAAATGATTTTGCACTCAAAAGGACGGACGGTAAAAAAGAAAAAATAAAGAGAGATGCGTGATAAACCCCGCGGGTAAATTGTGTTTTCATTAAAGCAGTGCTGATATTATAACAAAACTATGGGTTGGAATTAAAAGAATACTTTATTAATTGTTGGATTTTTGTGAAATCATCCTACTGCTATGTCAACATTATTTTGTGGACGCATTTTTTCCACAGACCTGCCTGTCGGCAGACAGGGACTCAAAGGGCACTAAGAAAACAGCTTTGTGTTCTTCGAGTCTTTGTGGGATATGAGCCGGTTTATGTGTGACATGACATGCGGATATCTTATAACGATTGTATGAATGTAACAACGGTATTACTAAGTTCTTCCAGTTGTGATGTTGGCCCTTCAAAAGGATGTTTGGTATTGTACGTATGTGTGGCCCCTGGTATTATTGTAAGAGAAGACTTTTTATTGACAGGGCGAATCCATCCAAACAAGGATCTGCCATGTTCTTGAGGAATAGCTTCATCGTTTTCACCGTGAATGATACAAATGGGTTGTTGTAATTTTTTTATTTCATTTTCCACATTCCATTTTGAATCACTTTGCAATACTTCATTCAGAAATTCCTCTCCCTGCGGAAGCAATTGTTTGGTACGGTTATTTTTTTTGTAATACACTTTATTTTGTTTCCATTCATCAACCATTTCCTGCGGCCAGAAATTAAGTTGCTTAACAGTGCTTACTAAAATAATTCCATTGATTATAATATTTTCATCCAGTGCTTTTTTTGCTGAAAAGATTAAAGGAACACCACCAAGACTATGCGCTATTAAAAAAAGGCTGGTGTGTTTTTCAAATTTGCCGGAGTGAAGGTTATGCAGGACACACAGTACATCCTCAACTTCAAGGCGCATACAATTCTTTTCATAACTAACGGGATCTTCAAAATAATCGGCGTCGCCTTTAATACCCCCATGGCTGAAATTGAAACTATAACTTGAAATGTTATGAAGGGCAAGGCTTTGCTGCAGCCAGGGAAACATTCCATAATTATAAAACCCATTGTGCCCGTTTATAATAATCGCAAGAGGCGAGTCGGTCCCTGCATTCAAATAAATTCCATCAACTATACCATTCTCATGCGTGAGTGAAATTTCTTTCCTGTTCATTATTCAATAAATTGATCAAAATATTTTACAGGCCTTTTATCAATCAGCGAGGCCATTTATTAAAAAGTTTTTTACCTGTTCCCTGAACCATATTGGGTCATCATACATAATAAAATGTTTGGTTGGTGCTATGAATATTCTTTTATCAGGAAGCAGACTGTATTGTTCACCGAGTATTTTTTGCGATATTTCTTTTGTTCCGTAAGTGCTTCCCAGGACAAGTACAGGGATATTAATTTTCGCGATATCGTTCCTGAGATCAGTTGTGTACATTTCCACAAATGTATAGCCCAGTGTTTTTCGATCGCTTGCTGCACCCCATTGAGCTATCAACCTTGCGCGCGCCGTATCGCTTACCATGGTAAGCATCTGTTTAAATTGGTTGTCCTTAAACTCTTTTTCCGGCATATTTTTAAAATTGGCAGCAGCAGCTTCCGCGTTATAGGCCGGATTCTTTTTAATTTCTTCAGAAGTAATTGAAGGATTGGACATGGCAGCAAAGAAAGGAACACCATCCACGCAAATAATTTTTGAAAATAATGAGGGTTCCTCACTGGCCACCCACAGGCTCATGAATGCCCCAAGGCTATGCCCGATGAGCACAGGCTTGTTGAGATGATTATCTTTTACATATTTTATTAAGTCATTCTTTACAGTTTTAAGAATGGGAGTATCTATGGGAGGAACGCCCGCAAACCCGGCGAGGGTGAGTACGTGCAATTGGTATTTAGCTTTCAGGGCGTCAACAGTCGCATTCCAAACATCGCCGCTGCAGGAATAGCCGGGAATAAGAATAATTGGCTGGCCATTGCCATATACCTCGGCCTTGAAAGATCTTTGCTGGCACCAGGCACTCACAATCGTAAACATTACAAAAGAAAGAAATATTTTTTTCATCGTGTGGGTTTTACGGGTTTAATGCCCAAAGTTTAGTTTTGTTACAAACTATTGCAAATCTTTTTTTCAATAAAGGCAAATTTAAAATTTGCTGTGGCTGATTTTTAAGAGGAAGATGGGATATTATGCAAAAAAACTCCCGCAGGTAAGTACAGGAGTTTTTTGAAGTTATACTTCGTTGAAATAATTTGATCCGGGGTTTGGGTTTTTGCAGGATAAAATTAAACATTGACCTTTTTAGTGGCCGGTTTTCATAGGGATATTTAAGTTTTATAACGGGTATTGGAATTTTAAAAAATGAAGTTGATTGATATCAGATTGTTATGGGTTTTTCCTGGATTGGGATGGTTCTTTTCATGGATTTTGGATATCTGATTAATGTTTGTTGAACATCAATCAACTTCTGGTACAAAGATACACAACCCTGATGCCTGCGCAAGAGCAATACTGCTTAATATCTTGCTTACAGTATTTACTGTCTGAATAGTATTAACCTTGTCACGGGGCACGTACAATCAACAGTAAAGTGCTATAGTAAAAATGCGATTCAATAGAAAGGTATGGGTACACTCTACGACCTTCAGCAGAAAAATAAACCCAACAGGTTTTAAAAACCCGCTGGGTTTCGCGGGGATTTATGGGAACAGGCTAAACCCGGCAGCAAAAGTTTTGTAAGTTTTGGGTGCATTTCAAATTGTCGCAGCTAAGCGGTAGCCTTCAAAGGCATTTTTGTTA
>JBDTZL010000042.1:0-7402 GCA_040005125.1 Ginsengibacter sp. | reverse complement strand
AAAAAGCGTAAGTGAAAATGAAAAACAGGTACGTAAAAATCAATATAATAACAATACTTAAATCTTAACCAATTAAAATTAAAAACATCATGAAGAAAAATTTTATGTTCCCGCTAATAGTATTAGCAGCAGTACTTACGCTTGCAGCCTGCAAAAAAGGACACAATCCCGGCGATAAAATAGCTGGAACTCTTTACATGCAAACTAACGGAATTAAAAATGAAATTATTGAATACGCCAGAATGAATGATGGTGGCCTTGAAGAAGTACGAAGAATAGCAACAGGCGGCACAGGTTCCGGAACGTATAAGCCTATATACGACCAGCCAAATCAACCCAATGCTTTTGAAGGAGTAAAAAGTATCATTCTTACTGCCGATCATAAATGGCTGTTTACTACTAACGGGGGCAACAATACTGTTTCCAGCTTTAAGGTAGCCGGTAATGGAGCACTTACATTAATAGATGTGCAGCCGACCGGGCAGCCTGTTACCGGTAAAAGCGGCACGGCAAAAAGCCTTGCCTATGCTGAGAATACCCATACCTTATATGTATGCCATTCTTTTGGGCCGGATCACATTCACATGTTTTCTGTTAATAACGGAATGCTTACACAAAAACCGGGTTCTTATACAGCCAACATTGGTTATAAGCACAGAGTAACTACCGAAATAATCCTTACTCCCGATAATAAATTCTTACTGGTAAATAATTTATTCGACCAAATGCCCGGCAAAAACCCCGACGGCACGCCCATAGTTGTGGTTGCGAATATGGTTGATAAAGATGGTTTGGTTGTTTTTCCTATAAATGCTGATGGAAGCCTTGGTACGGCCACCTTTCAGGATGCAGGCGGGGCCGCCGGGTTTGATATTGCTTTTCTGCATGGCAGCGAACATACATTTATAAATAGTTATGCGGCAACCGGCGGTATTGCTTTATGTACTATTGATGCATCAGGTAAGGTAACCTGCTCACCACCGGTAAAGATTAACCAGCAAATAGGAATGCCGTCGGAACTTTGCTGGATACAGATTTCTCCCGATAACAGGCAGGTGTATGCTACTGTATTTGGGTATAGCTATGTATCTTCTTTTAAAATAGACAATGGAAATATAAGTGTGCAGGGTGATCCTGCTGCCGATGCGGTACCAGGAGATGGAACATTTAAAGCCCTTGACAAGGTTGTATCAAGCGGGCCAAATGATAGTTGGCTTAGCCCCGATGGCCGGTATTTTTACCAGATATATCCCAATGCTTCTAAACTTATTGGTTACAGAACTGGCCAAGATGGGAAGCTATATAAAGTTGACACCAAAGCCATTCCTTATACATCACCGCAAGGCCTTGCAGGCTTTGATTATACAATGAATCAACAAACCTTAACCAAATAAAATAATAAACATGAAAAGAATAATTTTAATCGCCCTAACGGCAACACTTTTTTTCTCCTGCAAAAAAGGAGACCATAATCCTAACCGGGACACTGGTTATATTTATACAAGTATTAATTCTTCTGCAGGCAATGCTATTATTGCCGTGGCAAGACATCAGGATGGTTCCGTGGAAGAACTAAATCAATCCCCGTATCTTACTCACGGTTTTGGAGATGCCGCTGAAGGAGATTTTGATCATCAATGGGCTTTAAGAATAGTGGGTAATTACCTGCTTGCCGTTAATGCAGGCGGCAACCCTGTTAACAGCAGCGTTTCTGTTTTTAAAATTAATAAATCAAACGGGCACTTAACACAGGTTGACCAGGATCCATCTACGCCACAAATGGATAACATAGATTCAAGAGGCGTGCGTGCAGTTTCAATAGCTTCACAGGTTATCAACGGTATTGATTGGGTATTGGTTGGAAATCAATTTGCCAATCCTAATTATCAAAAAGATCCGCCACAGGCATTCGGGTTTCCTGTAGTAACAACCCCATTGAGAAATGTTGTTGTGTTTACATTCGACCAATCCAAAGGTTTATTGAAATATAAAAGCATAGGTGTTACTTATGCTGATGGAACTAACGGGGGGCCATGTACGGTTGTATTCAATTCAACCGGATCAAAGGTTGCTGTATCAACATGGGGCATTGCCCATTTTGATACACCGGATGTTGACCTTACTTTGCAAAAACCGGGAAGGTTATATGTGTACGATTTTAATGCTGGCAATTTATCACAGTCGGGCATGTACGAAGAAACTGGTGTTTCAGGAAATATTGGACTCTCCTGGAGCCCCGATGATAAGTACATTTATATGGCCAATTTTAATCTGCATTCTTCTAAGGAAGATAATAGTGTTACGGTGCATGATGGCAATACTGCGACTAAAGTTCAAAATTTTGGCACCGCCGATAGAAACGATGAGGCCTGCTGGACATGGGTTAGCCTAAATAAAAAGAATCTTTATGTAGCCAGCTTTACAGGTAATGATGTAAGTGTATTTGATATTGGAGCCGACAATAAATTGTCTGTATCGCTGCACCCGAATTTTGTTGTTCGCCGGGGAGTACCTCTTATAGATACAAAAGATATACACGAGGCGGGGTGCTACTTGTATGTGTCCGGGGCTTTTCAAAGCCACACCATATCAATATTTAAAAGAAATGAAAATACAGGCGCTATAACAGAAACAAGTTCTTCACCATATCATATTCCGTCCGTTGCCGGAACAACGTCTATGCAGGTAGCTTTTTTGGGATTAACAGGGTTTGATAAAGAGGATTCTGATGATACGAATAAAAGCGATGGTCCAAAAAAATAATATGTACAGGTAACAGATTTTTGAGGCCTCAAGTGGTTTAAACCTCATGGGTTTTAAAACCTGTGAGGTTTATAGTGCATCTATTAGAAACAATTATTAAACAAAAAATAAGTCATGACAACAATAATTCGCAATGATAACGCAGTGACGCTTGAAAGGCTTGGAACGATAGTTATCCGTTACGCCCTCGTAATTACGTTGCTATGGGTAGGCTCATTAAAGTTTACAACTTATGAGGCAATGGGCGTGCATGGGCATGCTGTAACCAGCCCGTTTTTATCGTGGCTGGCCAATATGATGACTGTGCAAAGTTTTTCTGAACTGATAGGCGTTATTGAGATTATATTAGGTTTTTTAATAGCCATAAAGCCTGTTGCTCCCAAAATATCCTATTATGGCAGCCTTGGCTCAATTATTATGTTCCTCATTACGCTTAGCTTTATATTTACTGACACCGATGTATGGCAAACCGGTTATGGTTTTCCTGCCGCTTCGCCTGCAGGGCAGTTCCTGCTAAAAGACCTGTTGTTTTTTGGCGCAGCCATATTTACTGCAGGCGATGCTCTGAAAGCTTCTCAAAATCATGTAGTATTTACAGATATGGATTAATGTTATTAAAATAGGGGCATTGTTTGTGGAACAGGCGCTACTAAAAAAGATAGTATTGATGAAGTTGCAGAAGCTACTGTAAATTGCCGGAAAAATTCCGTTCTTGCGGCTGTACCTGCTATTGCATTTTTGTCCGGAGGGCAATCACCTGAAGAAGCACCTGTACACCTTAATGCCATCAATAAAAATTTTGAAGGCCGGTCACCCTGGATAGTTAGTTTTTCTTTTGCAAGAGCCATTCAACGAGCTGCACTGGAAATTTGGAAAGGACAAGATGCTGACGTGGGAGAAGCACATTAGCTATTATATCACCGCGCTAAAAGTAATGCTGCTGCCAGGTGCGGAGGATATATTAAAGAAATAGAAGAGATTTTGTCAAATTAGGAAGCAATGAAAGTTACACTTTTGGCGGAAAAAGCTAATTTTTATTAAAACTATTGTCCTTGTTTATAACAGACCATGGACGGGTTTGATTCTTTAAATTTGTTTGCACGTCCTGTGATTCTGCCTTCAATATAACAGGCGACCAGTTGTAAAACCGTCTTTTTCATACAATTAATCAAAACATCAATAATGGGTTAAAATATTAAGGGTGCTTTTACGTTTGATAGTTTATAGTTGTAATAATTCATATTATTCTCAGCCATCGACTTCAAATAAGAATCAATTAAAATATTACCATGAATTATCTCG
This sequence comes from Ginsengibacter sp., assembly GCA_040005125.1. Lineage (GTDB taxonomy): Bacteria > Bacteroidota > Bacteroidia > Chitinophagales > Chitinophagaceae > Ginsengibacter. Next base: position 3,337 of record JBDTZL010000042.1, on the reverse strand, counting down.
TTTACGTAAGTTCTGCATGCAAACATTTTTCCGAAGAAGATTTAAAAACACTTCTTATGAAAAGCAGGGAAAACAATATCAAGCTTGGAATTACAGGAATGCTATTATACTCAGAAAATAATTTTATTCAGGTGATTGAAGGAGAATTAGCATCGATTAATGGTTTATATTCAAACATCACAAATGATCCAAGACACACTGGATTTTTAACGCTTTTAAGAGGAGAAATACAAGCCAGGAATTTTCCTGATTGGTCAATGGGATTCAAAAAAATTTCAGAGAATGATTATTCGGTGATTTCAGGATTTGAAAATTTAGATGGTAGTAGTTCCCTAGCTATAAATAATTTAAGAGAACGTCGGATAATGGGGCTATTAAAAAATTTCCTTAAAATAAATTCTATAGGTGCCAGGTATGCATAGGTTAAATCTGTCCTTGCCAGGTTATCTAACTTAATCGTAATCAATAGTTCGGTAAGTTTTTGATATATGGAAAAATAAGTTAGGCTAAACATAGGGATAGGCATTAGATATTTGTATGTTTAAGCCAAATTCTAATATATTTTATATGATCAGAGATCTTGTAATATATTTCCCCAATTGATATTCAACCAATAAAGGCAGTGCCCGTTCGCCCTCAATTTTGAAGATATTATCAATATTCTTTATTATACACTACACCCGATTTTGCCTCTGAAAGCCCTTAGGAATCGGAAAAATTTGGCTGGTCAATTTTTTTTATTTCACTTTGTAGTGTATAATATATCCACTACATGTCGTTTATACGAAAAATAAAAAAGGGGAACGCCATTTACCTGGCAAAGGTTGAATCTTACAGGGAAGATGGAAAAGTAAAACAGCGCGTTTTGGAATATGTCGGCAAAGAGGAAAATGGTATGCCAGTACAGAAAGTTGATATAAATAGTATTGAAGTGGCTAATGTAGAGCTGTATGCAGATGTTAGCATATTATATCAATTAGCAGTAGAACTGAAATTAAATTACCTGTTGGGTAAACATCATAAGCCAATCATTGCCTTGCTGATTGCTCATCTCATCTGCAAGGGAAGTATATTAAGGGTATCAAGGTGGATAGAAAATTCCGCAATCAAAGAAGTGATTGGATTAAGTGAGCTGACAACTGGCATGTTATATAATTCCCTGGACCATTTGGATGAATGCCGCTTTGATGTAATTGAGCAAAGCATTTTTGAATATTGGCTAAAAATTGCTCCGAAGGATAACAAATCATTTGTATTGGATGTAACCGATACTTATTATAACGGCAGGCATGATGAGTCAATGATTAGAAAAGGCAAAGACGGTAATGTTTCAAAGCTTATTCAAATAGGGCTCGGCGTTAGTTTTGAGAATGGATTTCCAATTTTTCATAAATCTTATAATGGCAATATTTCCAACATAAAGATCCTTGAGGATTTAATGCGGGTAATGGCTCAAAGGGGCATAGACACTATAGTTATGGATCGGGGGCTTTATAGCCAATCCAATGTGGAAGATTTGAATAAAATAAAAATGAAAATAATAGTTGGCGTAAAGCAATCAATAGGAATAAAGAAAAATATTTTATATAAGATAGAAAGAGATGAAATTTATGCGGCTAAAAATCAGGTGACGTTGAAAAATACCTATGTGTATGTACAGGAGGTTGGATTTTTATTTGGTAAAATGATAGTAATATACAACCCAAAATATGAAGCATTAAAAAGAGATAGAATGTTGGCAGATGAAGCCAGTGATAATGAAGTAAAATATGTTGGGTATTCACTAATATTTCACAATACCAAATTAAAGCCGGATGTAGTAGTAAGAAAATATTTTGACAAAGATGTGGTGGAAAGAAGTTTCAGGACAATGAAAGGCGATGTTCAGCTTCATCCCATAAGATTGTGGCTCCCAACCAGGATTAACGCTCATATAAAAATTTGTTATTTATCAATGTGCCTGTTATCATTAATAAAGTTCAGGTGCAAAAAAATAAATGAATCTCCCGGTGAAATAATACAGGAGTTGCAAACAATTTACAAAGTGAATCTAAAACATTCCGAGACTAAACAGAGGTTCACCAAAATTGTAACATTGTCTAATAATCAGAAAAACATTTTGAAGGCCTTAAAGTGTAGTGTATAAAATAGGGACTAAATTTGGGTAATTAAGACTGTAATAATTCTTTTTAAAACAGTGTGTAAAGGGAATTATTTCTTCAGCCTTACATCATAAGGCATAATCATTAACAGAATGGATGACTACTTCTTTCATCCGGGCTTGCAATGGATTAATCAGGTAATTGAATTCGTCGGGAAGTATAGCTGAAGGAAATTTTAGAACCAGGTATTCTGCTGCATTTAACAAGTCGTTTCCGAAATCTCTTGAATCCTTTGAATGTGGCCATGCAGTCCAGTTTCCGGGCAATAAGCCTATCTCCAATTCATGAATGGCATCATCCGGAATGTCCAGACAAGTAAAGGACAATGCTCGCGGAATATCGTGAAGGGACACATGGGTTATATATTCCAATAAACTTAAAGCACGGGTTTCCGCTGTATATATGCAAGCTGTACCGGGGTGATTCCACCGTCCGCCAAATAACTTGGCACCTTCACCGGTAAGGTCATCCGCATGCTTCGTTTTGCCGATTCTGTATACAAGCATAGTAACGGATTAATAGACGCCGTATTCAATTCTGCCGATTTCATTTTTAACCTCCTGGATTCCATAAACGGTATCCATTTTATCCAGCGGTGATTGTTCACCCAATGCTTTGTTGGGTCTTTTCAGCCAGTCGTTGAAGCGGTGTTTATCCTCAAAGACATTTAGCCCATAACTAACTATGTCGGCGAGTAGCATGATTTTCTCACTAGTAGACTGATCAAATTTCTGTGTGGGCTTTTTAGTAAGGAGGGTAGCTCTAGATACGGAAAGGATCTTACTTAAAGCGTCATAATCCAGGTTAATTACGTCCTTAATATTTTTAAGTTCATTTTTGGAGATTCCTTTTTTTATATATTGAATCTTATCATCTGAAGAAAGGCTGAAAAGACCTGTCAAGGCCGTATCCAGGCACACAATTCCTTCTTTTTTTTCTGATATAGATGTTCTTGTACGCGAAGCGTAAGATCCCTGTTTTAAAGCCCCTGTTTTACTTGTCTTCGTTACACACGTTTCACTTCCTTTTACTGCTCCCGGTTGTTTTCCTTTCGCTGTCCATGTTCCCTTTCCCTGTATGATTTTCGTTTCTCCTCGCTTATTAACTGCTTTTGCCATGAGTATAAGTTTGTACTAAAGATAGTATATTTTTATACTATCTGCAAATTATTCCAT
>JBDTZL010000284.1:0-2234 GCA_040005125.1 Ginsengibacter sp. | reverse complement strand
ACCCTGCAACAGCTTTTTGAAAATATCATTCGCAATGCCGGTGTGCTGGGATATATGATGAAAAGCGATGAAAAGATCCGGCTACTGCAAATGCTTACCGTGCTATTTGATTTTATTAAAGAAGAAACGGCACGCAATCCTTTGCTCACTTTACAGGGTTTGGTTTCCGTATTTGAATTGATGGAAAAAGAAAAGCTTCCATTGCCTATGGTCCAGGTTTCGGGCAGCGATAAAGGAGTAAACCTGTTAACAGCGCATGGTTCAAAAGGGCTCGAGTTTGAGCATGTGTTTATCACTGGTGTTAATGCTTATTTGTGGGAGAAAAAAAGAAAACCGGGAGGAGGCTATAAATTTCCCGATACATTATTTTCGTCTATGCCTGCGGGTGATCCTGATGAAGAATTGCGCCGTTTGTTTTATGTAGCTCTTACCAGGGCCGAAAAAAATCTGCAGGTATCTTATATAAAATTCAGGGCAGATGGTAAAGAAGCGGAACATTCTATGTTCATTGCAGAAATAGTACAGGCGGGTGATTTGGCTGTAGCCCGCATTGCATTGCCTGAAGAAGAGCTTATGGAATTTGAGGGCTTAAATTATATAAGGCTTGCGCCTGAAATAGAAAAATCAGAGGATGATTTTATTACCGCGCTGCTTGATAAATATGTAATGAACGTAACATCCCTCAATAATTACCTCAATTGCCCGCTTGAGTTTTATTTTAAAAACCTGTTAAAAATCCCTTCGGGGAAATCGGAGAATACGGAGTTTGGAAGCGCCATTCACCTTGCCATACAAAAGCTTTTTGAAGACATGCAAAAAAGCGACCACCAGCAATTTCCTTCAAAAGAAATTATGATTGATTATTTCAGATGGTATATGGTGCGCCACCGTGAAAATTTTACTGAAGAAGCATTTGAAAGAAGAATGGAATATGGGGAAAAAGTGCTTGCTGATTATTATGATCATTATATCGGTTCATGGAACAAAATAGTTTCAGTGGAAAGAAACATAAGAAATATTGTAGTCAACGGTGTCCCTTTGAAAGGGAAAATTGACAAACTGGAATTCGATGGCAAGGATGTGAATGTGGTAGATTATAAAACGGGTGATGTAACCAGTAATTTCACCACGCTGAAACTTTCACCGCCGGGTGATAAACAACCTGATGGCGGTGACTATTGGCGGCAGGCTGTCTTTTATAAAATGCTGGTGGATAACCTTGATGGTAAAGGATGGAAAGTGATCAGCACAGAATTCGATTTTATTGAGCCGGACAAAAAGAAAGGTTACCAGAAAAGAAAAATATATATAGAGCCGGCAGATATTGAAACAGTTACACAGCAGTTGACTGCTGTGTGGCAAAAAATACAGGCACGCGATTTTTATACAGGTTGCGGAAAAGAAGATTGCCATTGGTGCAATTTTGTAAAAGATAATAAGCTGGAAGTTGCGTTGCACGAGATTTCTACTGAGGCCGAACAGGAGATTTAGATTTATTTTAGGATGAAGAAAAATCATTATCAGCTCAAAGCAATTATGTTTGCTTTTTTTCTGAAAATGAATATACGGAACACATCAATTTTTATTGCATTATGCTGCATTATGTACGTACTCTCCATCCTGGGCAGCGGTTGTGCGCAAATTGTTGCTCCTACGGGTGGCCCAAGAGATTCGATTCCACCTGTTCTGGTAAACGCCACTCCCCCCAATGGCACCGTTAATTTCAAGGGCAACCGTATTACGCTCACTTATGATGAATACGTACAACTGGATACTAAATTGCAGCAAACTTTGCTGGTTGCTCCTACCCCAAAAATCAATCCCAACATAACTTTTAAGTTCAAGACCATTACCATTAAAATACGTGATACACTGCAACCCAATACTACGTATCGTATAGATCTTGGAAACTCCGTTGAGGATTTTACTGAAGGTAACCCGGTTAAAAATTTCTCTTATATATTTTCTACAGGCCCATATATTGATTCTCTCGAATTTTCAGGAAATGTAGAGTTAGCTCAAACGGGCAAAATCGATACAACTTTGCTGGTATTCCTGTACAACAACCTTGATGATTCTGCGGTATTAAAACAAAAGCCAAGGTATGTCACAAGAGTTAATACGAAAGGTGATTTTAAATTTCATAATCTGCCTGGTGGCACCTATCATGTTTTTTCCCTGCAGGATGAAAGCGGGCAAAAGGTGTATAACAATAAGGATGAATTATTCGCATT
>JBDTZL010000207.1:0-7448 GCA_040005125.1 Ginsengibacter sp. | reverse complement strand
CACGCTTTCTCGATTTTACTGTTGGATTTGAGAAAATTTTTGACATAGACAATACCATCAGCAAAACAATCTTCAATAAAGCTTCGGCCTTTATCGTTGAAAAAAAATCAAGTGAAACAGACACTGAAGAGATTCGCAGCATCAAAGGTTTGATACGGCGCTGTGAAGCAAGGGCTACCTGTAAATATGTTGGATTGACGGAAGAACAGATTCATTTTATGAACCTCCCTTTTTATGAAACAGGAACCATAGAAAAAAACCCCATGAGCAATGAAGACGTGGAACTAACGGTGAAGCTTATGCGGGAAATACAACCTCACCAGGTATTTTGTGCGGGAGACCTTGCTGATCCGCATGGCACACACAAAGTTTGCCTGGATATTATTCTTGCGGCGCTTGCATTCATGAAAGAAGCAGGTGATGAGTGGCTGGCAGATTGCCGGGTATGGTTATACAAAGGCGCCTGGGAAGAATGGGATATCAGTGAAATTGAAATGGCTGTTCCCATGAGCCCTGAGCAGGTAAGAAAAAAACGTTATGGAATTTTTATTCACCAGTCACAAAAAGACAGTGTTCCATTCCAGGGAAGTGACAACCGGGAGTTTTGGCAACGGGCCGAAGAAAGAAATGCCAACACTGCAGACCTGTATGCAAAACTGGGCCTTACGAGGTATGCAGCCATGGAAGCATTTGTAAGACTCCCCATATAAGATTTATGAAAACTTTTATAAATTGATAGTTTAATAGCGGTATACCTTTGCATCGCCATGAAAAAGTTGCTGGCTTTTATTTTATTGCTGTCACATATGAATACTTCAATGTTCCTGCCACAGGTACCTGAAGATGATGTTTATGATGGTAATGGCAACCAGGTTGATGATATTAACAGCATAGTTGAATATGTAATGGTAAACCTGGGACTGGATCATCGTGCAGATGATGAAGATGATGATAATGGACAGAATTTTCATCTTGTGAAGGCTTTTGAATATTGTTTTCAACCTGTATTCAGCGAAATAAAAACAACCGAATTCTTTATAACCGAACCAGCTATGTTCGGCGAATACAAAGAAAATAAGATCCCTCATGTTTCTTTCGATATAATTATACCTCCTCCCAAGTATACAGTATAGCCTTCTTTTTTTAATTGCCGAAGAATATTTGCATACTCCCCGGCTATATTTTCAATCTAAAAAAATGATTATGATTCCAGGTTCATGGCGCAAGCTGTGCATGCTGGCATTACTAATGCCAGTGTTACCATACTTTAGTGCTTTTTCGCAAAATGATACAGTAAAGATTTCCGTTGCCGAAGGTGAAAAAATTTTCCTTCAGAATAATTTATCCATACTCGCAGCTAAGTATAATATTGATGCAAACCGGGCCCTTATAAGACAGGCAAGGTTTTGGGATAACCCGGTCATCAGTACTGATCAGAATATTTATGACAGCCAGGGCGGATATTTTAAACACGATCAAACTAACGGGCAGGTATATGTGCAGGTAATGCAGCTAATAAGAACAGCGGGTAAACGTACTAAACTTGCACAACTTGCAGAAGACAATACTACGATTTCAACCGGGCAATTTGATGACCTGCTGAGAACACTCAGGTATGCGCTCATCACTGACTTATATGAAATAGAGCACCAGCTTAAAATAAAGCGCGTGTACGATGCAGAGATCAATGAAGTGCAAACACTGGTAGCCGCAATGGATGAACAGTTGCAATCCGGCAATATTTCGGTAAAGGACAACATACGTATAAAAGCGCTCCTGTTTAGTTTGAAAAATGAGCTGGTAAACGTTGATGCACAACTGATGCCGTTACAAAATGAAGTAAAGTTATTATTGAGAAACAGTGACAGCTCTTTTATACTGCCCGTTTTCAATTATTATCTGCCCGATCTCATAAAAAAAGAAATACCGTCGAAGGAGGAACTTGTAAAAATTGCCGAAGACAACCGTCCTGATATAAAGATTGCAAGTTCACAACTGGATTATGCAAACCACAATTTCACTTATCAAAAAGCGCTTGCAAAGCCAGACATAAGCATAGGAACCGAATACGATCAGCGCAGCAGCTATGCCCCGAATTATGTGGGTCTTGCTATTTCATTTCCCCTGAATATCTTAAACAGGAACCAGGGAAATATCGCCTCGGCACGATTCAATATAAAACAGCAACAGGCTTTGTATGATGGCCAGCTATCAAAAATTGGCAACGATATTTCTTCTGCGGTAGCAAAAATTAAATTTTATCAGCAGGTAAATAACCTTCAGCAACTTGATTTTGCGCAGCAATATGAGTCTGTATTTCAAAATATGCTGAAAAGCTATCAACAGCGCCAGGTAAGCCTTCTTGAATTTATAGATTTTGCTGACGCGTATAAAGACACCAGATTAAAAATACTGGAACAACATACAAGCCTTATTAAAGCGCTGGAGGAACTCAATTACCAGGCAGGTAAAGATGTTATCAGTTTAAATAAATAAAAACATGAAAAATATACTTCTATTTATAATTACAGGATTTATGTTTACTTTTTTTGCATGCAGAACAAACGTTGCTGATACCGCAGTTACAGATCCACCCGTTATTTCAGATTCACTTGCGGGGATCATAATTATTGATACGGTGAAAAATGAATATATAGAAGACCAGCTTTCACTGAGCGGCGAAGTAAACTTTGATGACAATAAAGTAATAAAAATTTTCCCTAACGTGAGCGGCCAGGTCATAAGTGTACATGTTTCCCTGGGCGACAAAGTAAGGCGCGGTCAAATACTTGCGGACATCAACAGCGCTGATGTTGCGGGGAATTATGCCGACCTCTCCACAGTAAACAGTGATGCTGCCATTGCCGAAAAAGAATATAAAAATGCAGAGCAGCTGTATAAGAACGGTATCAGCAGTGAAAAAGATTTCATGCAGTCAAAGCTGGAATACGACAAAGCGATGAATGCAGTACGTAAAGTACAAATGCAGATTGCTATAAACGGCGGTGGCAAAACGAAGGCGGGTGGCAGTTATATTATTACATCCCCCTCCGATGGTTTCATAGTGGAAAAAAATATCACTGCCGGAAGCTTCATTCGTAATGATAACAGCCAGAATTTATTTACTATTTCCAATATGCAGGATGTATGGGTGTGGGCAAATGTATTTGAGACGGATATTCAGAAAATAAAGGCCGGCCAGCCTGCAGATGTTACCACACTGGCATACCCCGGCAAAGTTTTTCATGGAAAAGTTGACCAGGTAAATTCGGTTTTGGATCCAATGAGCAAAGCAATGAAGATAAAAATTGTTCTCTCAAATACTGACATGATTTTAAAACCACAGATGTTTACCAATATTACATTGGCTGAAAGAGAATCTCAGAAAGCGCTGGAAATTCCAAGCAACGCAATTATCTCGGATGGAGGGAAAAACTATGTAGTGATCTATAAGGACAAATACCATGTTGACGCGCAGGAAGTAAATCTTTTAAAAGTTGAAGGCGCAAAAACTTATGTCACGCAGGGTTTAAAAGAAGGAGATCTTATAATAAGTAAAAATCAAATACTTATTTATAATTCTTTAACCGAAGATTAAGGTGCCTTTATTATAATCAAACTAAAATTTATGCTGTGGTCAAAATCATAAAAAATATTATTCATTTTTCACTTCGCCACCGGTACCTGGTGTTTTTTCTTACGGCGATATTGGTGATCATAGGTATATGGAGCTATAAAAATACTGCGATTGAAACATTTCCCGATGTAACCAATACACAGATAATTATTATTACCCAGTGGCCCGGCCGTAGTGCAGAAGAAGTTGAAAAATTTATCACTATTCCATTAGAGGTGGTTTTAAATTCGGTACAGAAAAAAATTAATCTGAGGACGACCTCCACATTTGGACTAAGCTATATCCGCATAATTTATGATGATGACGTGGATGATGCTTTTGCTAGGCAACAGGTTACCAGCCGCCTGGCAAACGCAGATCTTCCGGAAGGTATTGTTCCTGAAGTAGAACCGCCTTATGGCCCTACGGGTGAAGTATTCAGGTACACGCTTACAGGTAAAAATTATTCCATCCGTGATCTCACGACTTTGCAGGATTGGGTGCTTGAAAGGCAATTCAAAAGCGTACCCGGTGTGGCTGATGTAAATAGTTTTGGTGGCGAAGAAAAAACTTTTGAGATAAGTGTGAATCCCAACTTACTCATTCAATACAATTTAAGTTCTCTTGATGTGTATTCGGCTGTATCAAAAAGTAATCTTAATGTGGGTGGTGATGTTATCGAAAGGAACGGGCAGGCTTTTGTTGTAAGAGGTATCGGCTTGCTGAATAATGTGAGTGATATTGAAAATATTATTATTACCAATATCAATGGGGTGCCCATTCTGGTAAAAAATATCGGATCGGTAAAAGAAGCCGCAAAACCAAGATTGGGTCAGGTTTCCAGGGACTTTGACAAAGATGTGATCGAGGGAATAGTGGTGATCCGCAAAGGTGAGAATCCTGAACAGGCACTGGACAGGATACATGAAAAAGTGAAAGAGCTGAATGATAATATTCTCCCTGCCGGTGTAAAAATAAATACCTTTTACGATCGCACGAACCTGATGGATTTCGCAACTGATACCGTACTTCATAACCTTACAGAAGGTATCATCCTGGTAACTTTAATTGTCTTTCTCTTTATGGCTGACTGGCGTACAACCATTACCGTTAGTATCATCATTCCATTGTCATTACTCTTTGCTTTTATTTGTATGCGTATAAAAGGAATGTCTGCCAACCTGCTGAGCATGGGCGCCATTGATTTTGGAATCATTATAGACGGCGCCGTAGTGATGGTGGAAGGGCTCTTTGTTGCCCTCGATCATAAAGCACGCGAAGTAGGAATGGAAAAATTTAATAAGCTCGCGAAGCTGGGATTGTTCAAGCAAAAGGGAACTGAAATGGGGAAAGCCATTTTCTTTTCCAAGGTTATCATCATCACCTGCCTCATTCCCATTTTTGCATTTCAGAAAGTAGAAGGAAAAATGTTTTCACCGCTGGCTTATACGCTTGGGTTTGCGTTGATAGGCGCTTTACTTTTTACACTCACACTCGTACCCGCATTATCCAGCATTTTACTTAGAAAAAATGTAAGGGAAAAACGCAATCCCATCCCGCGGTTTTTTGAAAAAGGAGTTGCCAGGCTGTTCAGGATAACTTATCGAAATAAAAAAGCCAGTGTTTTAATTGCGCTTGTGATCATGCTGGTTACTTTTTTTTCAGCAAGGTTTTTAGGAACGGAGTTTTTACCACAATTAAATGAAGGCGCCTTGTGGGTCGAGGCTGAACTGCCGATGAGTGTAAGCTTGCCTGAGGGAAATGAAATCAGCAATAAAATGGTGGAGGTACTCCATAAATTTCCGGAAGTAAAACAAACATTGTCGCAGGTAGGGAGGCCCAATGACGGCACTGATCCCAAAGGATTTTACAACATTCAAATCCAGGTCGATTTACTCCCGGAAAAACAATGGAAGAGAAAAATCACGGAAGAACAGCTGATCGCTGATATGGATACCCAGTTTAAAAAATACCCGGGGATTGTCTTCAATTATTCACAGCCTATAAGAGATAATGTAGAGGAAGCGGTATCGGGAGTAAATGCCTCGCTTGCTGTAAAAATTTTTGGTGCCGATTTTGATAACCTTAATAAAGCTGCCAATGAAGTAATGGCGCAGCTGCAAACCGTTAAAGGAATTGAAGACCTTGGAGTTGAAAGAAATCTCGGCCAGCCCGAATTCAGGATAGAACTCGATCAGCAAAAAATGGCGATGTATGGTATTACAATGGCCGATGCCCAAAGTGTAATTGAAATGGCAGTTGGCGGCAAAGCTGCCACGCAATTGTATGAAGGGGAAAGAAAATTTGATGTAAGGGTACGGTATGAATTACCATATCGCGCAGACCAGGAAGCCATTGAAAACCTGATGATGCCCGGAAAAGACAATATAAAAATTCCGCTGAAAGAAATATCCGATATAAAAACGATTACCGGGCCGGCATTTATCTACAGGGATAATAATTTAAGATACATTGCTGTAAAATTTTCAGTACGCGGGCGTGACCTCGGTGGCACAATAAAAGAAGCGCAGGGTAAAGTAAACGCCAATGTTCATCTACCGAGAAGTTATTACGCAACATGGAACGGTGAGTTCGAAAACCAGGTACGTGCGTCAAAAACATTGTCACAGGTAGTACCTGTGTGCCTGCTGGCTATTTTCCTTATACTGTTTGTAACATTCAATAATGTAAAAGATGCTTTTCTTACTTTGTTAAATGTGCCGTTTGCATTGATTGGGGGCATCCTCGCGCTGCACCTCACCGGTATTAATTTCAGCATTAGTGCAGGCATCGGTTTCATCGCATTGTTTGGGGTGTGCATTCAAAATGGCGTAATACTCATTAGTGTTTTCAGGAAGAATCTCGACGAAAAGATGCACCTTCACGAGGCAATTTATAATGGCGTTATTTCCAGGGTAAGGCCGGTGATCATGACAGCATTAATGGCGGCAATCGGTTTATTACCCGCAGCGCTTTCTCATGGTATCGGCAGCGAAACACAAAAGCCACTTGCCATTGTAGTAATTGGCGGGCTGGTTACCTCGACCATTCTCACGCTTTTAATACTTCCTGTAATTTTCTCACTTGTTCACCAGTTAATGCATAAAAGATCAAACAGGAATATATTGCGCAAAATCGGCGTGGTGAGTAAACTGGAAAGGCCGAACAGGTAGTTTAGTGTTAGGCTAAATCTGTTATGGTGTAACAGGTTTTCCCACTGAAGCGCTAAGAATCATAAAGAAAAATGCTTTGTGTGGGGCATACGCCAAATTATAATCAACATAGCATTAGTTTGTATTGTGCCTTGAAAATAATTTGTAAAATGCAGGAAGGGGTATAAATATTGCTGTAGCAATTATATGAAACTGCCACCAACATTTGCAAAAAAAAGTAATCACATTTATGCGGTTATTGAAACCCCAAAAGGCTCTGCTGCCAAATATAACTTTGATCCGGAAACCGGGTTGTTTAAATAAAAGAAAATTCTTCCCCAGGCAATGGTCTTTCCGTTTCATTTTGGATTTATTCCTTTCACACTCGCAGAAGACGGTGACCCGGTTGACGTTTTTGTTTTGATGGATGAGCCTTCATGGCCAGGTTGTTTTATTGAATGTGAAGTATTGGGTGCTATCGAAGCACAACAAAAACGAGAAGGAAAAGCTGAAAGGAATGACCGTATAATTGCGGCAGCTATTGAATCAAACCGGTATAAAGAAATAAAAACATTATTTGGCCCAAACACACACGTGGTGGATGAAATAATAAATTTTTTAATTACCTATACAAGCTTCGAAAGAAAAGATTTCAAAGTCATAGGAAGGCAGGGTCCCAA
>JBDTZL010000053.1:0-24645 GCA_040005125.1 Ginsengibacter sp. | reverse complement strand
GAATACAATTCTGCGCCATCAATTAACTCATTTAGCGGATGCAGTTCAGAAACATCAATAAACTTCCAAAGAACAGGCTTCTGTGTATTGTTTAAAAAATTATCTTCTTCCCGGTGGCCCGTGGTTCTTGCCTTCTGAAAAGCATTCAGATCATCTTCTGCATATACCAGCCGCAACTGCTCATCAAACTGGGGCGTGTGCTTGCCGTCTCCGCAAATAATTCTGTAAACAAGTTTTGCAAGATACCATTTCATACAATTGTCTTTTATTAGATGAATAAATTTTATTTGCGATAACCTGTAATGATATACCGTTTAGTAATTGGTTATCTCTATACCGCCAAACACACAGGTCCCTTTCAGTACTATTATTTTCCCCGGATCGGCTATGGTATTACCAATGGCCCGTTTATCTTCAATGCCGCCAAATACCGCAGTGACTTCATTTTTTACATCCCAGTTGGAGGGTATAATTAATTTGGTGCCACCAAAAACATTATTGATCTCAAGATCAATGGGCTGCTGTATATCAGCTTTCATGAGGTTTATTTCTGTGCCACCCATAAAATTGTTTATTTCCCCGCCCTTAAAGTTCTTTGAGAGAATAATTTTTTTTACTCCCCCAAAGACCGTATTAATTTCAATATATTCTGCATCATCTTCCCGGGTGCTATTTTTAGTGTCGGCATAATTTGGCAATGTGGGAGGATTGACTGATGATGTTGGAGGATTAACGGGTGGCGGATTGTGATAATACATATTCCGCCAGTCATTTTTTTTCGAAACATCTTTAAAGTTATGTTTGGGCCTGAGAATAAAAACCAGCCCGATGCTTATAAGTATTACAGGAGCGATATAGTTATGAAAATTAAGCTCCGGGCTTGTTTGGTCAAGTAAAAAAACACCTCCAACTACTATCATAATAAAAGCTCCCGGATTATGAAACCTGCTTTTAATACCGGTTAATATTCCGAATGCTATTACTAACACGGGCCATGTAAACATCCAGTGAGGTATTGGAGCACCCATTTTATTAGCTAACCATAAACTCCCTGCTGCAACCAGTACAAGGCCACCCCATACTCTTGAACTCCTCATGCCCCCATAACGCTGTAGATCATTTTCATTCTGTTCCATATAGTTTTTTTTATTTCACAGAACAAATTTATAATCATCCCTCCCTTTTTTAAATAGCATATAGGTCTGCAAGTGAAAAAAATCGGTAAATGGCAGGATTGAGCAGGTAAAAACTTTAAATAACAGGAAAATTAGTAAATGAGCAGCTGCGGGGTAACTATCCGATGATATAAGAAAATTGAAAATTATCTATTTTTATTCAGCATTGTGCTTCACGGTATGCCTTATTTTTGCCCACCATGGCGCAAAAGAAATTAAAAAGATTTGGCGAGATAAAAACATTTCCCAATGTGCTCGAGTATCCTGAAAACATGGCGGGAAACTGGAGTAAATTTTTTAAGAATACCAACCCGGTTATATTAGAACTCGCTTGTGGCAAAGGTGAATATGCTACCGGGCTGGCACAACTGTATCCACGAAAAAATTTCATTGGTGTTGATATAAAAGGAAACCGCATTTGGGCGGGTGCCAAATTTTCGATAGAAAATAATCTTGCTAATGTTGCCTTTTTGCGAACGCAGATCCATAAGATTGACACTTATTTCACTATAAATGAGGTACAGGAAATCTGGATCACTTTCCCCGATCCGCAACTGAGAATATCGAAAGCAAAAAAAAGGCTCATCCATCCCAGGTTTTTAAGATTGTATCAAAAGATTTTGTGGCCAGGTGGTAAAATCCATTTAAAAACAGATTCTCCTGAGTTATATAACTTTACAAAAACAGTTATTGATTTGTATAAGCTTGTATTAATTACTGACATTGATGATGTACACAAAGATGAGAAAGTATCACAGGAACTAAGCATTACTACCCATTATGAAAACCTGGATATTGCAGAGAGCAAAAGAGTTTTTTACGTGTGTTTTTCTTTGCCCGAAAAAATAATTGATGCAGATGAAGAGCTTGACCATATTTTAAAGAATATTCCGAATGAAGAGTTGCGATGATAATTTTACCGAAGGCATACACTTTTACTATAACGAAAACAATTACATTGTTTTTACTGAAAAATATCACTTGCAAAGAGGCTATTGCTGTGGCAATGGCTGCAGGCATTGCCCTTATAAATATGAAAACGTTCCTGAGCCTTTAAAGAGCAAATTATTATTTCAAAAACATAATGATAAAAAAAAATAACAAAAATATCCAGTCAAAAGAATCGCCACGATCTACAACAAAGCAATACAGTTTTTTTGAAGACGTATACGCTGTGGTGAGACAAATACCCAAGGGAAGGGTAACCTCTTATGGTGCTATTGCCAATTACCTGGGAACAAAGCTTTCCGCACGGATGGTTGGCTGGGCAATGAATGCGGCGCATGGGGCCAGGCCCAAAGTTCCGGCTCACCGTGTGGTAAACAGGAACGGTATGCTGAGTGGTAAAGCACATTTTGCAACACCCGATCTGATGGAGGAATTATTAAGGAAAGAAAAAATAAAAGTAACCAAAGATATAATTGTTGATTTTGAAAAATTGTATTGGGATCCTGCGAAAGAACTCGGGCTTTAATCTATAAGATTTATTTAAAATGTTTTCAAAATAAAGGAACCTCTTTGTACCGGAAAAGTAAAAGCCAATATCGAAGAAAACATTCCTTTTTAGCCGAAGCAGGTATGCCAGTTATAAAATAAGTTATAATTTTTTAATTAAGTAACAGCCACCTCATCTTTGGTGTCAATTCTCTTCTTTTCCAGCCAGGAAGTAAAAATGGTATAGAAGACCGCCAGGATAATTGCACCTTTGAACATACCTGTAAAGCCCCATGTCGCGATACCGCCAACAACTCCCAGGAAAAGGACAAGAAAGGGAATTTTACCCCCGCTCTTCCCTATAAGAACCGGCTTTAAAACTGCATCAACTATTACAATTACAATTCCCCACACTATAATAAAGATCAACATACCTGTATGGCCCTGTGTCGCGATCCATATTACTAAAGGTATCCATACCAACAACGGGCCCACCTGGATTACTACGAGGAAAAAAATAAGTGCAGAAAACCCCAGTGCAAAGTGAATCCCGGCTATAGTAAGCCCTATCCACGAAATTATTGACGCTATAAACGCAGTGCCCATTACACCAATTGAAACTCCTTTTATAGACATAGCTGCCGCTTCCAGTAAATCAAGCCCCGATTTTTCACCCAGTAAATGTTGTAAGGCTCTTTTAACAGGAACTAACATTTTTTCCCCTTTTACAAGAAATAAAGCAGAGATTATGATCCCAATAATTACCTGGAAGATTGCCCCCAGCAGGCCAAGTCCGCTTGTCATAACATGTTGCAAAAAAAAATTCATCTGTTGCTGGTGAAGCATAAATGTTTCTTTAGGGTTCAATTGAAACTGTGCCCACAATGCTGACGCCTGTTCCCCAACAAATGGAAGATGAGATATCCAAAGAGGAAGAGGTGGAAGACCATTTTCTTTAACTTCACTGACAAATACTATTGCATGTTTAATATTGCGGGTCACCGTAGAAAAAAGAAACCCCAATGGAATTGCTATGATGGCAATTAATATAATTGAATAAATTAAAGCAGCCAGATTACGCCTGTTTTTTAAAAACCTTACAAGGTGCTCAAACGGCTTTGCGAAAGAAACGGAAAAGATAAGCGCAAATGTGAGGACCCCAAAAAATACATGCACCACATCATACATCGCAACCAATAAAGCCAGTAATAAAAATACAACCAAAATGGTTTCAATAATATCCTTTGACACCGGGCGTACACTCTTATTCATAAAAGCTAATGATTATTGGATTTGGCAAAAATATATTATTAACTACCATTTCATGATTATAAGTTATTTTATGATCGGCGGGTGTGCCGGCGTACACCGGCTAATATCCCTGAAAAAGTAAGTTTAGTGAATTTCGTCAGTTCGGATAACAGGAAGACAAAAAATATATAAAGGCAGGAATGCCAAAAGAAAAAATATACTTTATCCGAACAGGGGTTTTAAAAATAATTGAAAACATGCGTTTAGCTAACCGGTGGCGTGTATCAATTATAATAAGGCCTGATCATCCAATACACTATTACTCCGGTAACCGCCACATAGAACCAGATGGGCCATGTAATTCTTGCAAGCTTCATATGTCGTACATAATCCCCGGTTAACGCCCTGTACGCGGTAAATAAAATAAACGGGAGGATTATTCCCGCCAGCGGTATATGCGTTGCCAGTATAAAATAATAAACATACTTCACAGATCCTGCAAGCGATCGCTCCCCCGCGCTTAGAATTCCATTGTGATCCAGATCGCCATATTTTGTATCGCCGCTAAGCAAATGATGACAGATGTAGGAAAGCAAAAAAAGTAAGGATAGCATGATTGCTGCAAGCATCAGCTTTTTATGGAGAAAAAATTTTTTGGATTTTACCGCAAGAAGCGCAGCTACCAGTAAGAGGGAAACTACGGAATTGATTACCGCGTTTATTGTAGCAAAAATGTGTGGATTAAAACCGAATTTGATATTCAATCTTACTTTGGATAAGAGGGCAACAGCGGTAAATACAATTATTGAAACGGCCCATATAAATATTCGCGCTTTTTTATCATTGCGCTTTAAATCCGGTGCTGGCAATTTTTCTTTGTAATCGGGTGTCATTTATTGTGTTTCCGCGGGAGATTTATCGCTTGTAAAAAGACTTTTTATAAAATCTTTAAAGGATCTTTTTCTGTCTTTTTCAAGCATGAGCAAGGGAATGTCTCTTACTAACCTTTTTTGATCTGATGAATCTAACCCATTGTACCATCCTCTTATAATTCTTTCTCTGTCCAGCAGAAAAAAATTGCCGGTATGTATAAAGCCGGTATCAACGTGGACGTCTGCGATGCTTGCTTTTATTTCGTTAAGTGCAAACTGGTAAATGCTGTCGCGGTTACCAGTTAAAAGCCACCAGCTGTCGGAGTTTACGTGGAATTTTTCGGCCCATTTTCTTAATTCCGCAACAGAGTCATGTATGGGATCTACAGTAACGGAAATGAATTGTACGATAGAGTCGTTATTAGGAAAAGAGTTTTGGAGACGCTTCATTGCTTTGGCAAGCTGGGGACAAATCGAAGGGCATCTGGTAAAAAAAAAATCAAGTACAATAATTTTTCGCTTGAGGTCTTTAAACGAAACCACTTGCCCAAATTGATTGATAAAATGCATATTGCGAACGCTATGCCATGCGGTATCGTAAATTGTTTTGCCGTTTTTGCTGCTCACATTTACGCTGTCATAAAAAAATCTATGTGGCATTTGTACATCCCGGCTGCTATAATAACTTACCAGTAAGTAACCTGTAATTGGCAACAAAACAGCCACCATTATTGCAATTATTGATTTTTTAATTATAATCATTTTCCAAAAACGCAATAAGCCATTGCGGAAAGCAGCAGCTACTTAAATTTTTCAACCTGAATAGTTTTTACTGTAATTTTTTTTCACTCTTTTCAGCAGGCACAGGTTCAGGTACGTGATGATACTGCTTTTGTTCAATATAAGGACGGCTGCCGGCGTCTGTATTTCTTAATTTTTTGAAAGAGTTTCCGTCATATATAAATGCAATAATAAACCATATAAATAATGTTGCGGGTACAGCAACAGACATCACCATGTTTCTTACCTCATCTCCAAGGTGCATAAAAATTGAAATAATATAAAATGCCTTTGCTAAAGTAAGAATACAAATGATTCCCTTAATAGCCATTACCAGGGATTCGTTTGGATCAGGGGAAAGGTCTATTTTGTAAACTGACAGCCCAAGGGCCAGCTCAATAATTGTAAGCACCAATAAGATCCAAAAAGTTTTCCAGATTCTTTTAATCTGGGCTTCATCCGAGCCGTGGGCCGTTATGTGTGCTGATGTATCTTCAGACATAAAATTTCTTTACATTTTTTTGAAAAGATTAAAAAAATCTACTTAAATAAGATAAAAACAAAGAAAAACAAAGACCCATACCAAATCCACAAAGTGCCAGTAAAGCCCGGCTTTTTCAATCATTTCGTAATGGCCGCGTAATTGAAAATCGCCACGCTTTGTTTTAATGAACATTATTGTGTTTATAAAAACTCCTGAAAATACATGGAATCCATGAAACCCTGTTATTCCAAAAAAATAACCACCGAAAGCAACCGGCCCCGGTGTTGCAACCATTTTCCCGTGATACATTACCTCCGGCCCCCAGGGGTTATGGGTCACTGTGGTTCCCCATTGTTGTAAAACTCCATCAACAAGCACGTCGTGCTGGTGCGTAATAAGGTGAGTCCATTCCCAGGCCTGGCATCCTAAAAAAGCAAGCCCCCCAAGAATTGTAAAAAACAGCCATTTTTCAACGCCTTTTTGATTCATTTTATGCCCTTCGTGCACAGCCAATACCATAGTAACCGAACTCATAATGAGAATGAAGGTCATTAAACTTACAAATGCCAGCGGTAAATTTGCCTCGGTAAAAGGAAATTTATTAAAAACATAATTATGATCTACCCAATTATTGAGGCTAAACCGTATCGAACCATATGAAATTAAAAAAGCTCCAAAGGTGAAGGAATCACTCATTAAAAAATACCACATCATGAGTTTACCATAACTTACGTTGAAAGGGCTTTTACCACCTGTCCACATCTTGCTTTTGGATTGTGCCAGCGCTGTTTCCATTTGTTATCCGTTAATAGATTGTTACAAAAATATATATTAATTCATCAATTGTTATATAGTTTCATTGTTTGTTTTATTAATTAGAGCCTTTGTTTCATTAGCATAGTCCCATTCAGCTAATTAGCACATTGATCACTTTATCATCACTAAAAAAATCAATATGTATATCCATAAGAAATCTACAAAGTGCCAATAAGTGTTCATTAAATCAATAGAAATCCTACTGTAATTTTTTGTTTTTGAACTAAAAGATTTAAGCAATAAAATTATAAGAGCTATAACTCCGCCAATTACATGCACGGCATGCAAACCGACAATTACAAATAAAAAAGAAAAAGATACATTGCGGGTAAGGGTAATGCCGCTCTTCCATAACTCAGTAAAACCTATATATTGCATAAACACAAATGCAATGCCCAGCAGGGTAGTAACCAGGAGCCATCTTTTATAATTTTGCATTTCACGGTTAAGAAATGCTTTGCGGGTAATCATAATCGTTATACTACTAATAATAATTACCGCGGTCGAGTACCAAAAGATCACTGGCAGGTCAAAAGTTAACCAATTGGCCTGGTTACGCTTTACAATATAAGCACTGCTCAGGCCGGCAAACATCATTACAATGCTGCCCAATGCAATCCACAATGCAAATTTATGAGGATGTAACCGGCTTTTTTGATCACTTACCACCGCAAGCATTATTTATTGTTATTTTAAATGTGCCCAATAAATATTTACCTACACCTTATCAAACAATAAGGCAAGGAAAACAATCATCAGGTAAAAATATGAACTGAACATAACTTTTCTCGCTGCCCGTACATTCATTTTTACTACGAGCATTATACTTACATAAACCATCCAAAGATTACATGCAAGTAAAATCCAGAATGCCAAAATTCCGCTAATGCTAAAAAAATAAGGAAGCGTGCCTACAGGTATCATCAGCATTGAATAAATTACGGTTTGAATAGCAGTAAACTTTGTAGGAGCTTCCCCGCCCGGTAATAATTTGAAGCCGGCTTTCTGATAATCTTTATACGACACCCAGGCAATAGCCCAAAAATGAGGAAATTGCCAGAAAAATTGTATTGCAAATAAAATATATCCGCCCCAGTTTGAAAACACAGCCACTTCGCCGGTAGCAGTCGTTGCCTGAAAGTGCGCCAAAGGATTGATGAGGCCTGTGCCGGCTATCCATCCTATCAAACACGGCAAAGCGCCTGGAAATGCCCCTACCAAAACAGAGATGGAGTTTACCTTTTTTAAAGGAGTATAAAGAAATGCATAAAGAAATAAACTGAACAATCCAATTAGAGCACTTGCAAAATTGAAATAGCGCCACATAATCATTATCCCGGATAACCCGGCAACTACCGCAAAAATCCATGCTTCTTTTACGCTCATTCTTCCTGCGGCGACAGGCCGGGAAGCGGTGCGTTTCATTAATGCATCCGTATCTTTCTCTACGGCCTGGTTAATACTGTTAGCCGAACCCGTTATCAGCATCCCCGCTAAAAATAATATCAAAATTGAAGCAAAATCACCCTTTACACCAGGTACAAGCAGGTAGCATATTACGCAAGTAAATACCACCATGAAGCTTAATGTAAACTTGATTAAAATAAAATAATCTTTTACTTTACTGGCAAGTGCATAAGACACGGAATGAGATATAGCGGTTACCGTTTTATCCATTGTGAAAATCTATTTTGAAAAAGCCCTGAATGAACAGGGCTATTGATTCAGTACTTTATATAATATACTTTCCTTTCCTTTATCAATGTGAGCTTTCATTCGCGCCTACGGGTTCCGTTTGCGGGATAAAATCCCTTTCCTCCTTGCCATAATCGTAAGGCCAGCGATGTACCTCAGGAATTTCTCCATACCAGTTACCATGTGGCGGATGTATAGGTGTTGTCCACTCCATTGTATTTGAACCCCATGGATTTTGATTGGTCAGCTTCCGTCCTTTAAACATCGAATAAAAGAAATTAAAAATAAACAAAAACTGTGTGGCGAAAACAATCAGCGCAATTACGCTTATAAACTCATTGAGCCCGTTAAACATTTTGAATGATTCCCAATTACTGAAATCATAGTAACGCCGGGGCATACCTGCCAACCCTTCATAATGCATCGGCCAGAAAATAAGATAGGCGCCAATCATGGTAACCCAAAAATGAATATAAGCCAGTGTATGATTCAGATGCCTGCCAAACATTTTAGGGTACCAGTGGTAAACTCCGGCAAACATGCCAAACATCGAAGCCACACCCATTACAAGATGAAAATGAGCAACTACAAAATATGTATCATGCAGGTGAATATCTAATGCAGAATTCCCAAGCCATATACCTGTTAATCCGCCGGATATGAACAGGCTTACAAAACCAATTGAGAAAAGCATACCAGGTGTAAAATGTATATTGCCTTTCCACAACGTGGTAAGCCAGTTGAATACCTTAATAGCGGAGGGCACCGCAATTAATAAAGTAAGCAGCACAAAGAACGAGCCGAGAAAAGGGTTCATACCTGTAACAAACATATGGTGTGCCCATACCATAAATGATAATGACGCTATGGCGAATAATGAACCTACCATTGCCATATATCCGAAAATAGGTTTCCTGGCATTAGTTGCAATTACTTCAGATGCAATACCCATGGCGGGAAGTGCGATTATATAAACCTCCGGATGCCCAAGGAACCAGAAAAGATGTTGAAACAGGATCGGGCTTCCGCCTTCATTGGGCAATATCTTTCCTCCTATAACAATATCGCTCAGGTAGAAGCTCGTACCTAAATGACGATCAAATAATAATAGAATAACTGCTGACAATAATACGGGGAAAGTTAATACACCTAAAACCGCTGTGAAGAAAAATGCCCATATAGTGAGCGGCAGCCTTGTCATATACATTCCTTTGGTACGCAAATTCAGGATGGTAGTAATATAATTTAAGCCGCCAAGTAATACAGAAATTATAAACAAAGCAATGCTCGCAAGCCAAAGATCCATGCCCGCTTTCGAACCTTCCATCGCATCCCCTAAAGCACTTAGGGGCGGATATATCGTCCAACCGCCACTTGCCGGTCCTGTTTGCACAAACAGTGAAGAAAACATAACAATAGAAGCAGCAAAGAAAAACCAATAAGAAAGCATGTTTAAGAACGGGGATGCCATATCTCTTGCCCCAACCTGGAGAGGAATTAAAAAATTAGAAAATGTACCGCTCAATCCCGCTGTCAGCACAAAAAATACGAGGATCGTACCATGCATAGTAACCATGGCATAATAAAATTCAGGGTCAAGCTTACCACCCGGAGCCCAGCGGCCAAAAATATCTTCCAGGAGAGGAAAGGTCTGATCAGGGTATCCCAATTCTAAACGGAAAATCACAGAAAATAATCCTCCTATAATGGCCCAGATCATTCCTGTAACAAGAAACTGCTTGGAGATCATTTTATGATCCTGGCTAAAAATATATTTGGTAATAAAAGTTTGTTTATGATGATGCTCATGAGCAGCATGCCCCAAATCGTGCACTACGAGAGGCTGTTCGTGCAAAATTTCTTCGTTATCCATAGTAATATTTTTAAAAAGCCCTCGGGCTTGTTACTTTTTATTTTTTGTACTGGTGGCCTGCGCAACAGTTTTAGACGTTGAATCCTGTGCCGGCTTCTTATAGTTAGGATCTAATGCGGGAAATGCTTTATAATATTCTGGTTTTAAAGTCACCATCCACCCATCAAATTCCTGTTGTGATTCTACTATAATTATACCCCGCATAGTAAAATGCCCCTTTCCACACATCTGGTCACAGCTTATCTCGTAAGTAAAATCAGGGTTACCGGTTTTTTCTTTCATTTGCGCTGTTGTATAAATAGGCGTAAACCAAAGCGTGGTGGGCGTGCCCGGCACAGCGTCCATCTTCATACGAAAATGTGGAAGCCCCACATCATGTATTACATCCTGTGAATTTATTACAAGTTTTACCGGTTTATTTACAACCACATGCATAGTGGTTGCCACGTGAATATCATCGTGGCTTGCCACATCCGCCCAATCAACGCCTAGCGGATTATTTTTAGCGGGATCTGTAAGCTTAAAATTTTTTCGTCCCAACAATCCATCCCGCCCCGGATAGCGAATCTCCCATCCAAACTGGTGGCCGGTGATCTCTATGAGTTGGGAATCCTTTGGCGCATCTGAAGTAAATTTAAACCAGTATTTCAATCCAAAAACGACGAGTACTGTTAGCACGATAGCGGGGATACCGGTCCATATTAACTCAAGCTTGTTACTGTGTGTAAAGTACAATGCTTTTCTTTTTTCACTTTCCTGGTACCGGAACGAGAAGGCAAATAATAATATTTGTGTAATAAGAAATACAACGCCGGTCACAGCAATTGTTATCCAAAGCATCGTATCAATATTTTGTCCTTCTGCCGATGCTGATCCCTGGGGAAATAAAGTTTTGGGATAATAAAGCTTATTACACCACCATACGCCCACAAGCCCGGCTACGAGAAAGGCGATCATAAGAAAGCCGTTTATTTTGTTGTTTTGTTTTCTTGCTTTTTCTTCCCCTTTCAAAATGCTCACATATTCGCTTGCCTTCGAAATCTGGAAAATAACCACATAAATCAACACCAAAATTGCTATCAAAAAAAAGTCATTCATGGCTCTAAATTTTCCTCCAATCTTATCTTGATTGCAGGTATAAAGGTACTTTTCAATTATATATTTTCAAAACCCGCCCTAAATATTACCAATTATATCTTAAACTATTTTTAATAGCCAATAGCATTCCTATACATGATGTATGATGCTTTCTTTCATAAAAGGATGATTCATTGGAGTCATAGATACCCTGGATGCAAACCTTCCAACACCCCACATAATAATTCCTACGAAACCCAATGGAATCCCAAACTCATACCAGCTTAAATGAGGATGATTTTTAACCGTGCCCGGCATTACCATCATATAAAAATCTATCCAGTGCCCGAAAATAATAAGCACACACATAAAAGTTACAATGGTATAGTTTCTCTTGGTCGCTTTCTTCATAAATATTAAAAAGGGACAAACAAAGTTTAAAACAAGGTTTAAATAAAATAAACCTTTGTATACGCCTTGTAAACGGCTTTTAAAATAAATGGTTTCCTCCGGTATATTGGCATACCAGATAAGCATAAACTGATCGAACCACAGGTAAGTCCACAAAATAGAAAAAGCAAACATATATTTTCCTAAATCCTGCAAGTGTTCCTGGGTAACAAATTCAAGCTGCCCTTGATTTTTGAAGTATATTACAAATATAGTAATAAGTGCAATGCCGGTAACAAATGTGCTCCCGAAAGTATACCAGCTAAACATAGTACTGAACCAATGCGCATCAATACTCATAATCCAGAGCCACGGTATGGTAGAACCAACCGTAAGGCCAAATAAAACGATATAAAACGAGGCCCAGAATATATTTCTGTTCAGCCATTTTTTTCCTGTTTCAAAATCCATCGTGCCCGTCCTGTCACTTTCAAGACTAAAATCGCGCAATTTTTTGCTAACCAACGACCAAAGAGCAATACAGGTAACAGAAGCAATTGTATAAAACGTAGGATTTAAAAATCCTGATTTTCCTTTGAGCACCTCGTCATGTTTCACCATTTCATTATCAAGCCATGGATAAATATCGCTGCGATGGCCGAAAACGATACTTAAAACAATGATCAATGTAAGTAAACCCAGTATAGGTACAAGTGATGAAATAGCTTCCGAAACGCGGCGAAAAGCAACCTGCCAACCGGCCATAGCTAAAATTGATATAACTATAAAAAAGGTAGCGGTATTTACAAGAAACATCCAGAATAAGCTGTTTTGCAACAGTACAGCCCAAAATCGCGTACTATTTAAATTATCTCCATGTGACCCGGCACCTGGATTTAAAAAGATGATTCCACATATTAATGCAAGTAAGCCCGTAATCATAAGCCCCGCTGTCAATCTTTTATATCCTGCCGGGTTTACATACTGATTATCCATTAAATAATTATTTAAGAATTAAAATTTCTACTTTTTTGCCGCTACAGAATCTCTGGCTGCACCGCTTCCGCTTTTTGTTGAATCTGATGCTTCACTTGATTTCATCTGGTTCGATTTCACATATTGTATGACCATCCACCTTTGCTTACGGCTAAGTTGCGATGCATAACTTCCCATATTATTTTTACCATAAGTTACCGAATGAAACATAGTGCCTTCGGGCATTTTCACATATTGTGCCAATGTAAGATTGGCCACGGCAGGTATTTTGCCGCCTGTTGAAAGCGGGCCCTGAGCATCCATTTTCGGGCCATGGCATATAGCGCAATTAATATTAAATAATCTCTGTGCTTCTGCCATCTGGATAGTATCAAGACGCGGTAACGGATCTTTTATCTCTGCGCTCATTTTATATCCATTGGAGTCGTTTGGTAAAGGATAAGGAAATAAATCCCCTCTCCTGATAGTTCCGTCAACCGGGTATGGGATGTAATTAATATTTTCTTTCTTTAACCTGATAGAACCGGTATCATAAGCTTCATAGGCCCGGCTATAGGTCATGTCAGGCATATAGATCTTTCCCGGTTCACGCCTGCTGTCACAGCTTTCAAAAACTGTTGTCAACATCGCCATTAACACAAGCGCCACAATAATTTTTATTTTTTTCATATTGCTCAAATGAACTAAATCCGATTTTTGAAGTATCAAACCAAAACCCCTCTAAACTATCCGAAACCCTCCTAAACCTTTCTAAATTCTACACTTCCAAACCCCAAACCGCCTAACTCTTCAACCCAAATCAACCCCTGTAATCAATATCCCACCCCTTCAGTCCGATATAATTTTTGCTCTCTGTCATATCGTCCAAACCACCAGCCATCTTCGGCTTCCTGTACGCCAATTTCGATAGCCCCGTTATTTTGCAAAAAATTTTGCACTTCCGTTTCATTCGTTTTGCCTGTACACTCAATTACCATAACAAAAAGATCATCGGTTGCACGGGGATGGAAGTGATGCTTTTTAACACCGGGCATCATTTTACAAAGCCAGCAAAACGTCCAAACCATACCAACCGCCGACAATAGCACCGTAAGCTCAAAAGTTATTGGAATAAATGCAGGAAGTGGAAAATGCGGCTTACCTCCAATGTTCAAAGGCCAATCTGTAGTAAAAATCCAACCCATGCCACATAGGGCAATACTTGTGCCCGTTATTCCATAAATAAATCCCATTGTATGAAGGCTGGTTTCCCTCAATCCCAGTGCATGATCCAAACCATGAACCGGAAAAGGCGTATATACATCATGGATTTTATAACCCGCTCTCCTCACATTTTTAACCGCAGGAAATAAGACCTTTTCGTCATCAAAACAACCAACAACAAATTTTTTTCTCATGCCCCGGACCCTAAGGGTTATTTAGTTAATAATATATTTCATTCTTCATTATCTGAAAATTCTCAATGTGCATGCTCAGCTTCTTCCACATAAAATTTTTCAGAATCCAATTTTTCAGTTTCCGTCATTTTCTTCTTATAATTTTCGCCGCTTGTTTTTAGTATTGCCTTAATTTCCGCAACAGCAATTACCGGAAAAAATTTGGCAAAAAGGAAATAACAGGTAAAGAAAAGCCCAAACGTTCCCAGGTAAAAACCAACTTCCCAGATACTCGGGCTGTAATACGTGCTCCAAGATGAAGGAATAAAATCACGGTAAACTGATGTAACAATAATTACAAACCGCTCAAACCACATCCCCACATTTATCAGGACTGACATGAAGAAGGTAAAGGTTACATTTCTCCTCAATTTCCTGGACCAAAAAATCTGTGGTGATACAACATTACAAAACATCATACCATAGTAAGCCCATCCATAAGGGCTGAAAATGTTCACACGGTTTTGGCGAAAAGCCCACCATTCATATTGATTTTGCCCATACCATGCAATAAACAGTTCGGTAAGATATGCGCAGCCGACTATAGAGCCTGTCAGCACAATTACCTTATTCATGGCTTCAATATGGCCAACCGTTATATAATCTTCAAGCTGCAACACTTTGCGTGTTATAATAAGAAGGCTTTGCACCATAGCAAATCCCGAAAAAATGGCGCCTGCCACAAAATAGGGAGGAAATATAGTTGTATGCCAGCCGGGAACAACGGAAGTCGCAAAATCCATAGATACGATTGTATGTACAGACAACACGAGAGGAGTGCTTAACCCCGCCAGAACCAACGCGAGGCTTTCATGGCGTTGCCAGTGTTTAGTACTGCCTGTCCATCCAAAGGATGCCAGGCCATAAAACATTTTCCTGAATTTAGTTCTGGCCCTGTCACGAACCGTTGCCAGGTCGGGCAATAAACCCGTGTACCAAAATAATAATGAAACGGTAAAATAAGTTGATACCGCAAACACATCCCACAATAAAGCCGAATTAAAGTTCGGCCACAGCGGACCACGGGAGTTTGGATAAGGCAAACAATAAAAACCAACCCACACGCGCCCCATGTGAAAAATAGGAAACATTCCCGCGCATATAACGGCGAAAATGGTCATTGCCTCAGCGGCCCTGTTCACACCTGTTCTCCAGCCCTGCCTGAACAGTAATAGAATTGCAGAAATGAGCGTTCCGGCATGCCCAATACCGATCCACCACACAAAATTGGTAATATCCCAACCCCAGCCAATAGTATGATTAAGGTTCCACTGCCCGATGCCATAAGTAACTTCCCTGTAAACAGAATACACGCCGAAAAGCAGCAGGCAGATGGCAGCAGAAAAGCCAATCCACCAAAGTTTTCCCGGTGTAGCTTCTATGGGACTTATAATGTCTTCAGTTATCTGGTGATAATTTTTATCTCCATCTACCAAAGGCTCCCTTAGTTGCGATTCGTATTTTAACAATGACATATGCTATTTTAGCTTTTAGCTACAGGTTGATGCTGTACTCTTATTAAATAAAATATCGGTTCTTTTCGAATTATTAACTTTTTTCCTCCACGTGAGGATTTCCAACCATCCTATCTGTGTTTCTCACTTTTACAAGATAATTTACGTTGCTGAGCACATGCAGCTCTTCCAATACATAATATTTTCGTTCCCTTTGCTCACGCGCCCTTAGCTGCGAAATTTTACTGTCTTTATCATTAACATTCCCAAACATAATTGCATGAGTAGGGCACGCCTGCATACATGCAGTTTTTACTTCCAGATCTTTAAGCGGCCGGTCTTCCTTTTTAGCATTAAGCTTTCCTTCCTGGAGGCGCTGAACACAAAAGCTGCATTTTTCCATCACGCCTCTTGAACGTACTGTAACATCAGGATTTAATACCATCCGGGTCAGGTCTTCATTTAGTTCTGCAGTTGCTTCAGAAATAATACCGCGCTGGTTATCAGGAAAGCTGTCTGCCCCGTTATAATCGGCCCAATTAAACCGGCGTACTTTATAAGGGCAGTTGTTTGCACAATATTTGGTACCGATGCAACGGTTATATATCATCTGGTTAAGGCCTTCGCTACTATGATTCGTGGCCGATACGGGGCATACATTTTCACATGGAGCATTATCACAATGCTGGCAAAGCATAGGCTGAAAAACAATATCGGGGTTTTCCGGATCTCCGGTAAAATACCTGTCAATACGAAGCCATTGCATATCGTGATATCTCGATACTTCATATTTACCTACCGTGGAAATATTATTTTCGGCTACGCATGCCACCGTGCAGGCAGAACAGCCAATGCATGTATTCAGATCAATGCTCATTCCCCATTTTATTCCCGGCTTGTCGTAGGTAGGGTATAACGTTCCATCTCTTTCAAAATTTTCCCCATACTTGCTTATTTCTTCTTCTGCCTCTTTATTTGCTTCACCAGGGTTGGCTACATAGCCGGCAAGAGTTGTTTCTCTCACAACAGGCCTGCCCTCAGTAATGTTATGCACCTGTGTTTGTGCAATAGGAAATGTAGTTCCTGTTTTTTCAATGGCTACCGGGGCAGAATATATAACCGTTGTTCCGTTAAAAACAGCAAGAGGATAAACATTTATTCCAACCCCGTTTGCTGCAGGCCCTATAAATTCGGCAGTCCTGGTCTTATCATTACTTTGTCGCCCATAACCAACGGCTATCGCAATTACACTGGGATGTGTGCCCGGAATAATGAGGACAGGGAGCTCTATTGTTTTACCATTAGCAGTAATTTTAATAACAGGTTTTTGAACGTGCACTTCATATTTATCGGAATCACGCCTGTTAAAAATATCTATGCCAAATAAAGATTTTCCCATTTGTGGGGATATCATAGCATAATTATCCCACGTCGCTTTTGAAATAGGATCGCTCACCTCCTGCAGCCAGGCATTATTGGCACGGCTACCGGTTCCCAGTGAAACTTTTTCATATAGCACCATTTCAAGATCTGCACCTTTTATGCCGTTAATCTTTGAGGCAGCATCGGCAACGTTTCCCCCGAAAGTAACTGTGGTCGTAGAGACCACCACTGGTACCGGAGGTGGCGCCGCTTTTGATTTTTTATGTGCAAGTGTGTCGGATGGTGGAGGAGGCTCTGTTGTAATTACCGGCAGATTCTCAAGAACACCATCCTGCAAAAATTTTTCAAATTTTTCAAGCCCCCCCAGTTTTGTTATCCAGTAGTTTCTAAAATATGCCTCGTAGTCATTTGCATTACCGTTAAGCTTCAAAAGAGAAGTCTCAAACTGGCGTGTTTTAAATAAAGGATGAATAATAGGCTGGATCACACTAAAATAACCTGCCTGCGGCTCGGCATCACCCCAGCATTCCAGCCAGTGGTGTGAAGGAAGCAGGTACTTACAGAGCTCGGTCGTTTCATCCATTTTTTCACTGAATGAAATGGTGAGAGGGCATTTTTTTATTCCTGCGACAAATTTCTCTGAATCAAAAAAACTATACACCGGGTTGGCTCCATATACCAGTAATGCTCCAACTTTACCTGCATTCATATCTTCAGTAAGAGCAACCATTTCTGCGTCTAACCCCTGGCGGTAGTTAACCGGGGTGCTCCAGTCAATAGTTTTTCCATTGGCTCCTGTTGCTTCATTTATTGCGTTTACAATTATCTGAATATTTGGGTCGTTACTGCCACACACAACAAGTGCGGCTCCTTTATTTGCAGAAAGTTCTGCTGCGGCCTTTTTAATTCCTTCTGCTACCTTACCCGTAAGATTCGAGGAGGTACCTCCGCCCAAAGCACCCAGCAAAGCAAGAGCCACAGCCCCGGTTTCTGAAGGTTTATGTATATAGCGGTCATCAGCATTGGCTCCTGTGATGCTGTAATGGCTTTCAAATTGAAAATGCCTGCTCATCGCCGCCGGTTTATCTTCCTGTATTCTCCTGGTTTCTGCATATTGCTTTGCAAAGACAACAGGGCTTAACCAGGTTGCCAAAAAATCTGCCCCAAGGCTCACAATCACTTTTGCATTTTCAAAATGATAAGCAGGTATTACTTTTTTACTTGCCTTCTCGCTATATGAAGCCTGGTTGGCCATTATCAACCCACTGTAAGAAACCGCATCGTATTGTACATGACGGCTGCCGGGATATTTTGTAAGAAATTCAGAAATAATTTGCTTTGTGGTAGGAGAAGTAATGGAGGATGTTAATAATACAAGAGGTTTACCCGCATTTGAAGCCATCTCATTGGCGATCAATTTATCAATTGCTTCAAATGTTGCTTCCTTTCCGCCGGCCTGGGGATAGCGAAGACGGGCGGTATCATAAAGATCTAAAACTGATGACTGGCATTGAGCGCTCGTTCCTCCATTTGTAAGAGACGAAAGATCATTCCCTTCTATTTTAATGGGACGGCCTTCTCTTTGTTTCACCACAACGGGTATGGCGTCTCCATCATTTATATATGTAGAAGCGTAGTAGTTTGAAACCCCGGGGATGATATCATCGGGCTTATGTAAAAAAGGAATGCTTTTACGAACCGGCATTTCGCAGCTTGCCGCAAGAGCAGCAGCGGCAGTACTGAACCCCATATATTTCAGAAAATCCCTTCTTGGTGTTTTGGCATTAAAAATATTTTCATCAGCCAGGTCTTCGAAAGGAAGTTCTTCTTTGAATTCATTTTTCACCGCCCTTTTTTCAGCTTCGCTTTGATGTAGTTCTTCAAAATTTTGCCAATACTTTTTTTCCATAATATGCTAATGTGCTGATTAGCTAATTAGCTAATTAGCCAATTGTTAAATTCGAAATAGTTCATTTCATAACCAATTCATCAACACGCTCATCCCTGGTTTTTTGCTCTCCAACTGTACATTAGCTAATTGGCTATTCGGCTAATTAATAATGACATTTCTGACATTCTGTTCCACCAATCTTTTCAACGGTAACACTGTCGTATTTATGATTTTTTATATCCTCGTGAAATTTTTCGTAAATGCTGTAGAAATTGTTGCCATGGCCATGGTCATCATTAAACTGAACATTTGTTGTGCGATGGCAATTGACGCACCATCCCATGCTTAGATCAGCAAATTGTTGCACCTCGTTCATTTTTTGAATTTCACCGTGACAGGTTTGACATTGTATGCGGCCAACCTTTACATGTTGGGAATGATTAAAATAAACCAAATCAGGAAGATTGTGAATCTTTACCCATTCAATCGGTTTGCCTGGCTTATCGTAAGTTTTGCTGGTAGGATTCCATCCGGCATATTGATATAACTTTTGAATTTCAGCATTTGGATTTACAGAAGATCCATCTTCGCGTGTAAGAGGTTTTCCGCCGTAATCTTTTACTGCCATGTGACAATTCATACAAACATTTACTGATGGGATACTGGCATGCTTGCTATCCTGGGCACCACCATGACAATACAGGCAGCTTATCTGGTTATCACCTGCGTGCACCTTATGTGAATAATAAATTGGCTGTATAGGTTGATAACCTTGCTGACGGCCAAGCCCCATTGCGCCTTGCACGAGAAAGTAGCCTCCGAATAAAAACAGAACGATAACTCCCAATAATAAATAAGCCTTATTGCGGTAAAATGGAACAGGGGCGGGAGATTTTATACCGTCTTTTTCATCAGTTAGTTTTTTAAGGTTACTGTTCACCTGCACGAGAGTCAATCCTATAATGGCTAAAATTAAAGTTAACAAGCCGTATAAGATTGAATTGTCTGATTCACCGGTTCCTTGCCCTACCGGCTCTCCGGGGCTTGCCCCGGGTTCAACATATTTATCGGCCCAATTAAGGATGGCATCGATCTCGTCTTTCTTCAAATCGAATGATGTCATTACTATGTTACCAAATTCCGATTTCAGCTTCATGGCGTAAGGATCGGTATTTACCATTGAAGTGGTATTTGGTATCCATTTATATACCCAGTCTTTGGAAGGCTCCCTGTCTCTCGCACCTTTTAATGCCGGGCCTACATATGCGACAAGTGGCTTATGACAGCTCGCGCAATTGGCTTTATATAAGGTTTCACCATCTGCTGCGAATAAAAATTCCGGGATAGAAATCAAAGCAAGAAAAAAAAGTATCGCGATTATTCCGGTAAAAAACCTGGTAAGTTTCTTCATACACTTATTACGTGTCTTGATAATGGAAAAAATGTCTTGATACGACAAAAATAAGGCAGTATGTTGACAAAGTGTTAACATTTTCAAATTTTTTTTAATGCATGCCCCGCCTGCTTTTTAAGGGCATTTTTTTCCTGTGTTTGTTTGATGCATTCATTATCATCAACCAAATTAACTAAACAGAATTTTCAAATTGTATAAAGAATTTTAATTACAAAAAATGCATCTTTGGAAGATGCAAAACAAGTTAAGTCAACATCGGAAGATAAATAATAAAGAACTTGTTGTAATCTTTTGCTATTAAAGAACATCTCAATGGTCAATGATCAACGGTCAACAGAAAAAACTCCGGAACATAATCCGGAATCAAAAAACAAGCAACCTAAACACCTGGCAATATTTGCTTCGGGCGCAGGAAGCAATGCACAAAAAATAATTGAACATTTTAAAAATTCAACGCTGGCAAAAATTAATGTTATCGTTTGTAATAAACCCGGTGCAGGAGTATTAAAAATCGCGGCAACTGAAAATATCCCGGTTTTAATGATTGAAAAAAATTTGTTCAATGCTTCAGGTTATATTGAAGAATTGAAGAGCCATCATATAGATTTTATTATACTTGCCGGATTTTTATGGAAACTCCCATCTGTATTAATTAATGCATACAAATGGAAAATTATTAATATACATCCGGCATTATTACCTTCTTATGGTGGAAAAGGCATGTATGGAAATGCCGTGCATGCTGCTGTTCTTACCGCGAAAGAAAAACAAAGCGGAATTACCATTCATTATGTGGATGACAAATATGACCACGGGGAAATAATTTTTCAAAAGGCATGCCCGGTTAATGAAAATGAAACAGTGGAAAGCCTTGCTCAAAAAATTCATGAGCTTGAGCATTATTATTACCCAAAGCAAATTGAAATGTTATTGAATAAAATTTAATTTTTTTTTAAAATGCATGACATGTAACAGGGCAATTATAGCATTAAGTTTTTCCAAAATCAGCGTTAAAAATAAGAAGAGCTGCATTTTCATAAAACCAATGGCGTAATATTACTCATTATACTAATTTTGAAAAGAAAGCTACTAAAACTTTTACACCCTGTTTTATTATTCCTGGTATTGTGTTTTACAAAAGTTACCGGGCAGATCATTATTTCAGGAACTGTATATGATTCCTCAAAGCTGTATGTAGTACCGGGAGTTAATGTCGCCAGTACATCGGGCGTTCTCACGACTACCGATTCACTGGGCGCTTATCACATCAATGTTTCAGAAAATGATTCCCTGAGTTTTTTTTACAAGGGAAAATCAACGGTGAAGTTTCCTGTAAAAACTATTGGAAATTATACCTCATTTGACATCTCCTTACGGATAAGAGTAAACAACAAATATAAATTACTACAGGGGGTTACTGTTTTTGCAGATACGTACCATCGCGACTCTACGCAAAACAGGATGGAATATGCAAAAATTTTCAACCTGCAAAAGCCAGGACTTCGTTCCACTTATAGTCCCGGTGAACCGCCAGGACTTGATATTGATGAGCTTATTAATATGTTTCACTTCAGAAAAAATAAGCAAAACCTTGCGTTTCAAAAAAGGATGGTTGAAGATGAAGAGGATCGTTATGTTGACTATCGTTTTAATTCCAAAATAATACGCAGAATTACCGGGCTTGGTGGTGATACACTTCTTAAATATAAAAAGTTGTACAGGCCTTCCTATTCTTTTGTGGTGTCCGGCACATTGGCCCAGTTTTATGAATACCTTTTAAATACTTCTTATGCTTTCAAAAAGGAAGAAGGTATTCAATAATAGCCACTAATTCACAAAGACTTGAAGGTTCACAAAGTTGTCTTTCTTTGTGTTACTTTGTGCCCTGGTGTGCTGGTGGCACAGAACTGCCAATCATCGTATTTAAAAAAGTTTTCCCGAAAGATTATGAAAAAAATTTATGCGGTTGTTTTTGGAGTGATGATTCTTGTTGCCGCTAAAACGCAGGATTATAAAAAGATTCATGAAGAAGCTATTGTTTGTGATACGCACAATGACATCATCAGTGTTACCATTGAAAAGGGATATCTCTTCGATACCGACCTCACAGGAAAAACCCATAGTGATCTGAACCGTATGTTACATGGTGGCCTGGACGTACAGGTATATTCCATATTTTGTGACGGGCTACAGGATAATCCGTACAAATTTGCCAACGGAGAAATTGATTCATTATATGCCTGGATACACCGCAATCCTTCAAAGATGATGCTGGTTACAACACCCGCACAATTACAACAATCCGTTAAACAACATAAACTTGGATCGATGCTGGGGGTTGAAGGAGGCCATATGATAGAAGATGATATCAATAAGCTGGATAGCTTATATAACCGGGGGGTACGTTACATGACCCTCACCCATAACAACAACACTACCTGGGCAACATCAGCACAAAGCGAAACCGATACATCCCAACATTTATCACACAAGGGCCTTACAGATTTTGGGAAACAGGTTGTAAGAAGAATGAATACCCTGGGAATGATGGTTGATGTAAGCCACATAGGTGAACAAACCTTTTGGGATGTTATGGCGACTACCAATAAACCCGTTCTGGCTTCTCACAGTAATGCTTACACGCTTTGCCCTGTATTTCGCAATTTAAAAGATGACCAGGTAAAGGCGATTGCAAAAAATGGTGGGGTGATTCAACTAAATTTCTATCCCCGTTTTCTTGACAGCACCGTAGCGCGCAAACAGGATGCGTTTTTAAAAGAACACAAAGCAGAAAAAGATTCGATTATTGCTTCAGGTAAAAAAGATGATTTCGCCGAAGATCTTATTTATACTGAATACCCAAACGAAGTTGCTGAATTACAGGCTCCATTTCACTTTCTGCTCGATCATCTCGATTATATCGTTAAACTTGCAGGAGTTGATCATGTTGGCCTGGGCGGGGATTTCGATGGTATCCCTTTTACTCCTGTTGATTTAAATGATGTTACGAAATATCCACTTATTACGAAGGCATTACTGGATCGCGGCTATAGTAAAAAAGATATTTTAAAAATTATGGGCGGAAATTTTATCAGGGTATTTACGGCAAATACATCCAATTAATTCTTTATGAGCAATGTATCAACAAGAGCAGGGGGTGTATTTTCCCCCAGAGCATTATTAGGAATTATTTTCATGATGCAGGGCTATGGCAAAGTATTTAAATATAACGTACCCAAAGTATATGACCTGTTTTTCAAAATTTTGAAACAACCTTTTTACGCAAATGGCTCATTTGGCTCACCACCTGGTATACTTCTTATATTGAATTGTTCTGCGGGTTCCTGCTTATCGCCGGCCTCGCCGGGAAAATCTCGTTGTACCTGCTGGGCATTGACCTCCTGATGGTTTCTTTCGGGCACGGGTTAATGGAACCGATATGGGATTTAAGCCACGTAATACCGAGGGCTGTTCTACTCATTACATTTTTATTACTTCCGCAGGAATAGGATAAATGGAGCCCGGATGTGATATTAAAAACTAAAAGATAACGTTGCGAATGAAAAAAATATTTTGCATGCTGCTGTTTCCCCTGCAGCTTTTTGCGCAGTTTTCGAAAGAGGAAATAAACCGCTGGCAACAGGAAGCTGGCCGGGTAACCCTTATCCGCGACAATTGGGGCATCCCGCATGTTTATGGAAAGAGTGACGCTGATGCTGTGTTTGGCTTGCTGTACGCTCAATGTGAAGATGATTTCAAAAGGGTTGAAATGAATTACATTGAAAAGCTGGGCCGTATGGCTGAAGTGAAAGGTGAATCATCACTATATGCCGATCTGCTCATCAGGATGATTATTGATTCTGCAGATGCAGTGGCAGATTATAAAAAAAGCCCGCTATGGCTACATAAGTTACTCGATGCTTTTGCAGATGGCATAAATTATTATCTCTTTAAAAATCCGGGTACCAAACCTGTTTTATTAAATCGCTTCAAACCCTGGTATCCATTACTCTGGACCGACGGAAGTATCGGCGCCATCAGTACAGGCGATATTTCGGAAGATGAATTGAAAAAATTTTATACCGGCAATGATACTGCTGTTGCAGAAAAAAAGATTAATGAGGAAGAAATGCTGACGGGCTCAAATGGTTTTGCATTCTCTCCCTCTATTACTGAATCTCATCATTCAATTTTATACATTAACCCTCATGTAACGTTCTATTT
>JBDTZL010000237.1:0-7453 GCA_040005125.1 Ginsengibacter sp. | reverse complement strand
AGCCGCTTCTTCAAATCCTGGTGTAAATACCCGGGCATTTATATTTTACAGATATATTACGCAAGAAGAGTAATGTTTTAAATTTCAACTGTAACTTTAACGCAAAATTTTTTAATATGAAATATTTTATTCCCTCTCTTCTTATTTTAATTATTGCGGGAACTGTATCCTGTAACAGCGGCAATAATGGTACCACTGAAAAACCACAAGTGGCAACACCAACCGCTTCACCGGATACTACCCTCAAATTGCCGGAAGGATTTTCAGCGTCGGTTTTTGCAGATAATCTTGGCAGCGCCCGTCACATAGCTTTTAGCAACGGGGATGTTTTTGTAAGGCTCGGTGGAATGAAAAACGGGCACGGTACCCTTCGCTTGCGGGATACCAACAATGATGGTGTTGCAGACAGTATCACTGGTTTTGGCAATTTCGGCGGCACAGGCATCGCCATTAAGGGTGGATATTTGTATGCTTCGTCTGATAATGATGTGTATCGTTATAAACTCGGGCAGGACGGAGCTCCTGACACCGCCTCTGTTGAAATGATTATCACCGGGCTTGTAAATAAAGGAGAACATTCTGCCAAAGCAATTACTGCTGATGATGCCGGCAATATTTATGTGAATGTCGGCGCACCTTCCAACTCCTGCCAGGCGGATGATAGAAAAACCGGTTCACCCGGAATGAAGCCTTGCCCTATTCTTGACTCTGCCGGGGGTATCTGGCAATTTAAAGCCGATAAAGCAGGCCAGCATTATTCTGACGGTGTTCGGTATTGCACAGGCATTCGTAACATAGTCGCACTATATTGGAACAGCCAGGCCAATGACCTTTATGCGGTTCAGCATGGCCGTGATGATCTTGATCGTTTGTACCCCAAATTGTTTACTGAAGCCCAAAGAGTAGAGTTGCCTGCAGAAGAAATGTTCCGTATTAAAAAGGGAGATGATTTTGGCTGGCCTTATTGTTATTACGATCCTGCGCAAAAACTGAAAGTTCAATCTCCCGAATATGGCGGTGATGGGAAAAAAACAACCGGTTGCGATACGAAGCAAAAACCTATTTATGCTTTTCCCGCACACTGGGCTCCTAATGGACTATTATTTTATACAGGCGATCAATTCCCTGAAAAATATAAGAACGGCGCTTTTATCGCTTTTCATGGTTCGTGGAACCGGGCGCCGCAACCCCAGGGCGGATATGCAGTGGTCTTCCTCCCTTTCAAAGATGGTGTGCCAAACGGCGAATATGAGATCTTTGCAGATGGATTTGCTGGCGCAAAGAAAACACCCGAAGGTGCAGCGCATCGCCCCTGCGGACTTACGCAGGGCTCTGATGGCTCATTATATATTTCTGATGACCAGGCAGGCCGTATCTGGAAAGTTACTTATGCGAAGAAAGGTTGATTGGTTGATCGGTTAATTAGTTGATGAGTTAATTAGTTGATAAGTTAATTAGTGGATAAGTTAATTAGTTGGTAAGTTAATTAATGAATAGGCTTATAGATATCGGCCTTTTCAACCTTTCAACTCTTCAACCCATCAATTTTAGACCGGGCAGAAAGGTGTACGTTACCAGTTCTATGTAAATGGATTCGAGCAATCAAAGCGTTTTCGCAGCCTGAAAGTGTGGATGAGCTTTCAGCATTATGCCAAAGATACCATTGGTCAATGGGTGGATAATAACGTTGGTCAGGCCAGCCACCAGCACAATCTCGCAATAAACAGTGACAATTTTAAAAGTGCCACAGAGCCTAAGATGTCGGCCATCTGCATCCTTTATAAAGCGGGAGGATTAACAAATGAAAATGCTACGCGCCTCCATTATGAGGTAGCTGCACGTATTGAAAAAGAAGGCAATTTCTGGTTTGCCACTACTGTGCTTAAAGGTAAAACATGGTTTCGCATCAACCCTGTAAATATGTACACCACCATTCAAACTATGGATGCGCTTTTCAAAACA
This sequence comes from Ginsengibacter sp., assembly GCA_040005125.1. GTDB lineage: Bacteria > Bacteroidota > Bacteroidia > Chitinophagales > Chitinophagaceae > Ginsengibacter. The sequence goes on along the minus strand of JBDTZL010000237.1, from coordinate 5,491 downwards.
CTTCGCGAATATTGCGTGGAGGGTGTGAGGAAAATGGAAGTGGATAAATAAAGTATTTATGATGATATTTGTTTGAATTAATATCGCGTCTAACCTACACTGTTAGTTTTGGATCATGTCTTTTGACTAAAGAAAAAATATCCAGGAGCAAAAACTCAAAAATGACAGAATTAATTGAAACATGGAATATCAACAACCGTATCAACATTTATTTGCTGGATGCCATTGATGAAAATTATTTAAGTGACTTATCGGCATCAAAGGTGAGTAATGTAGGTGAACAGTTTGCTCACATACATAATATTCGCCTGATGTGGCTAAAAGCTCCATTAGCGGAGCTTATTGACAAACAAACGAAAATTGAAAAGGGCGCCAAAATAACAAAAGGCCTTCTTACTTCTGAATTAAATAAAAGCACCGAAGCCATTTCAAAACTTTTGGCAAAAGGGTTTGCCGGCGAAAAAATAAAAGGATTTAAGCCACGTCCTTCTGCTTTCCTTGGCTATTTAATTTCTCATGAAAGCCATCATCGCGGGCAAATAATTTTATCACTCAAGCAATCAGGACATCCCATTGATCAAAAGACACAATACGGACTTTGGGAATGGGGAAGCCGATAGATTTTTAATTTTCCCTTCTCGAATGACGAACCTGTTTCAAATTATCAGTTTAATTTGGCTTGCTGTCTTCCTGGAATATTATAAACAGGTGGTTATCGGTGAAACCGGCCAAAGATGAAAAATCAATCTTTATTGTTGAACTCAACAACGTTTCCTTTTTCATCCAGAGCCTGCATAACGGGTTTATTATTTGGATCGATGAAGATCTTAATTCTGGGTATCCCTTTTTCGTCCCTGATAAATAATCCCACTTCATTCATTTTTGTTTTTCCTACAAAGAGCATTTCAAACCCAAGAAGCCCTTTATCCCGGAGTTTTTGTATTTCTTTATTATAAATTACGGTAGGTGCCCATTATTTAATTTATTATTAATAAAAAGAAATTTTAAATATGTTTTTTGAATTGTATTTTTAAAATAATATTGTAATAAAAATCAATCCATACAAACATGAAAGAAATAATCTCCATTTTTTTGATCTGCTTAGCATCAATTACGGTAACTGCCCAGCTCAAAAACACAAAATGGAAGGGCACAATACATTCTGACAATGATATTGATGTTGTCTTCGATTACAGAAGTGACACACTTGAGGTTACAAATACAGCAGATAGTTCAAATCTTGAAACTATGACTTATACCATAAAGGACAGTATACTCACACTGCAAAAAATTTATGGACAAAGTGCCTGCAGTCCCAGCGGTACGGGCAAATATAAATTTGCGATAAAAGATGATGTATTGAATATAACGCTCCTATCAGATGACTGTGATGACAGGTCTTCAGCATTGAACAATTCGAAGTGGGTCAAAATAAATTGAGGGACAATTTACTCTCAATTTTTTGCCTTCAATAAACCTCATAGGTTTTTAAAACCTTTGAGGTTTTCTCCGGTGTCGATGTGCCGCAAAACCGGGTAAGTTTTTTAAGCTGATAGCCAATGAAAAAGTATCAGGATTCAGGAATCATGTAGCAAGTAGTATGTAGAAGCAATGAACTTTCAATTTTTTCAACCTTGAACCTTTAACATTCAACCTTCAGCTTTCTTCCACTACCAAACATTTATTACCATATAACTCAAAGATTCGGCTTCTTGGGTTTATAAGTATTCTCAAAAGGATTCGCACCACGAACTTTTAATCTTCTCCGGTATACTTTATCCCCGCAGGAAACATACAAAGTATTAAAATCAGCGCCTCCGAAACAACAATTGGAAGCCTGCCCGGTTGGTAGCGGTATAATCGCATTTACGCGGCCTGTCTGGTCCAATACCTGTATACCCAGCCTTGTGGCAACATACACCCTGCCGGCTGTATCACATTTAAGGCCATCCGGCCAGGCATTCTCACTACCATCGGGCACATGTAACCATCCATAGCGTTGTTTGTAAGCCAGCGTTCCATCGGGCTTAATTGTATAAATCCATACCCAGTGACTTGCTGATTCAGCAACGTATAACTGTGTCTGATCAGGAGTTAGGACAACCCCGTTTGGGAATTTCAATCCGTCATCTGCTACTATTTTTTCGCCATTGGGCCTGATGAGATATAGTTTGCCTGGTTTTTCAGTCCCATCCGGTGCGGTAACATAAATGTTCCCGTTTTTTGCAACCACAAGGTCGTTACCTGCGATGCTATCGGCTACAATAGTTTCTTTTTCATTTGCATCGTAGCTTATTATTTGTGTGGTTCCACCCGCTACTACGTAACGCTTTCCATCCGGTCCAAAACATGTTCCACTCGCTTTTTTGGAATCCAACGCCAATGCTGTCAATTTCCCATCGAGCCCTGTTTTATATGTTTTAGAATTGGGAATGTCCTGGTAAAAGACCTCTCCTTTTGAATTTACCGCCGTGCCTTCAGTAAACCTGTAATTCTGCCCCACTAACTCCCAATCTTGTCCAGGTATTAATATATCATGTAGAACAGGGTTTTTTGTGGAATCTGTTGTTACAGGGTTGGGCCAATTTTTCCATAGCCACCGCATGGCAGCCGGAAAAACAGAAGTACCCTGGTTGCCGTTATGGCCTTCTTCTCCCCAAACATGCTGCACTTCATAACCTGAAAATGTAAGTGCCCGTTCCATTGTTTCATTGGCTTTCCACCAATCCCCGCCATAAATATTAAGATCATTGGAACCATCCTGTAAAAAAATCCTGATTGGTTTGGGCTCATATTTTCTTATAAGTGTTGAATAACGATCGGCTCCGCGAAGCCCAACGTATGTACCAATAGCGCTAAAGACACGTGAAAATTCTTTGGGCCGCTCCCATGCCGCTGTGAAAGCGCAAACGGCCCCGCTGCTGGATCCACCGATAGCGCGGTCGTTCCCATTTTTCGATAAATGTATCGTACGGCCGTCACTGGTTTTTTGCTTTTCTACTTCGGGCAAAATTTCTTCCAGGATAAAGCGTGCATAGGCATCGCCCAATCCATCATATTCAAAACTGCGGTTGAAACGATCGTTTGCTGTTTCAGCATTGGCAGCCACAACGCGCCCCGGCGTAACAAAAACACCAATCGTCACCGGCATTTCATTACGATAAATGAGGTTGTCAAAAACAACAGGGGCCTTCCATTGAATACCATCCTGGTTCACATATACGCAGGCTGGTTTTTCGGGACGGTATTGGGCCGGAACGTATACCCAATATTCGCGCCATGTTCCGGGAAATATTTTAGAATTTTCAAAAGTAAATTTTAGCACCTCACCTTTGGGTACGCCGGCATGTTCTACGGAAGCGGAATCCACCTCATATTTTTCCACCGGTGCCTGGCCATAGACCAGGGTTTGCGAAAGGGTCAATAGAAATAGGAATAATTTGTTCATGGTTTGGTTAATTGGTCAATAGTCATTGGTCAATAGTGATTCGTATGTTTAAATTAATGATTATTATCACACAAAATTGATTATTTAATGAAACTCTTTATGATTGCGTGCTCCATGAGCCTTTTTCTTAGTAAAGCCTCTGATTGAAATTGTTATTCTTTTTCTTTTCGTTGCTTTAGTAAACCTTCCATCAATTGATTATTGATACCCGGTTAAAAATTTTATGATTTTGCATTGGATACCCCTGAACTCATAATTGGTGAATTATTTATATTTATATTCAATAAAAAATTTTCTATGAACGATATTTCTTTAGGCGAACAAAGCGATCATCATTATTGTGAAAGAAGGGATTTTATCACAACTGCACTTAAAGCGGCGGGGGCAACTGCATTGCTGGGTATACCGGTTTTAAGTACTGCCGCAAAATATGGTGATGCCACAGCAACATATACGGTAGAGGATATCATTGATATTATTTTGAAAGAAGTACCAGGCGCTCCCTTTGCCCAAACAGTTGATACCATAAAAAGCGGTAGCGCAAACCAACATGTAACCGGCATTGCAACTACCATGTTTGCTACCATACGGGTAATTGAGGAAGCAGCAAAATTGAATGCAAATTTCATCATCGCACATGAACCAACATTTTATAATCACACCGATGATATCAATTGGGTTGCCGGCAATGATATAGTAAAAAAGAAAGAGGATCTCCTGCAGCAGCACAATATCACTATCTGGCGTTTTCATGATTACTGGCATGCCTGCCGCCCTGATGGCATTAGCACAGGCGTTTTAAAAATGGCTGGCTGGCAGCAATATTATAAGCCCGGTGAAATGGTGCTGAAAATGCCAAAGACGTCTTTAAAAAATATTATTGATCACCTCAAATCATCTTTACACATTACGCATGTAAAGGTAATCGGCAATATGGAACAAGCCTGTGAGCGCATCGCAATTATACCCGGTGCTGCAGGCGGGCAAACACAAATATCGTTTTTGGAAAAAGAAAAGCCTGATGTGCTCATTGTGGGAGAAGTGCATGAATGGGAGACTGCAGAATATATAAGAGATGCGAGATCGCTTGGTTCAAAAACTTCCCTGGTAATACTGGGTCATTGTGTAAGTGAAGAGCCAGGTATGCAATTCCTGGTTGAATGGCTGCAACCAAAAATTCCCGGAATGAAAATTACGCATATCGCATCGGGAGATCCTTTTATATGGGTTTAGAAGTGCTGGTAGCAAATAAGGTATTGAATGGAAAATATACACAGTATAGGGTTCAAGCCCAAAAAACTCTGATTCATTATTGCTTAAAATATAAAAGATGCTTTTAAAACAATCATTTTTTTTGGTAGCGATCCTGGTTACTACCATATCATTTGCGCAGCAAACGACAGACCGGGACAGTATAGCCCTGCAAATGAGATATGCCGCTAAACAGGAACTATTAGATAAATATTATCCACGCGATATAGACACGCTGTATGGTGGCTACTTAAGCACATTTACTTATGATTTTAAGCCTTCGGGCCCACAGGATAAAATGATTGTAACCCAGTCAAGGCATATTTGGTCCACGGCTAATGCTGCTATATTTTATAAGGATACTTCTTACATTAGCATGTCGCGCCACGGGTTTTATTTTTTGCGCGATAAAATGTGGGATGATACCTATGGCGGCTTCTACACTCTTGTAGCGCGGGATGGAACCGTAAAGAGTACCATCAAGGAAGCTTATGGTAATGCCTTTGGGATTTATGGGCTATCTGCTTATTACAAATGCTCACTTGATACTGCCGCATTGAACCTTGCAAAAAAAGCTTTTATGTGGATGGAAAAACACAGCCACGATCCAAAATTCAAAGGCTACTACCAGCACCTGCAAAGAGATGGTACGCCCGTACAACGAACCGCAAACATACCCGGCACATCGGATCTTGGATATAAGGATCAGAACAGCTCCATTCATATATTGGAAGCATTGACAGAATTATATCATGTGTGGCCTGATCCGTTAGTAAGAACACGATTGCAGGA
>JBDTZL010000241.1:0-24648 GCA_040005125.1 Ginsengibacter sp. | reverse complement strand
AAATAATTTTATAGAAAAAGATTTGCCGGTAGTTTTTTTTGAAGACGGGACATCATTGCCATCGCCCTCAATTAAAGACCTTGCAGCAAAAGTAGGATTAACTCCTGCATTAAAAAATGATGTATATGATGTAGTGATTATTGGTGCAGGCCCTGCCGGATTAGCGGCATCAGTTTATGGCGCGTCGGAAGGTTTAAAAACTTTGCTCATTGAACGCCAGGCTCCCGGCGGGCAGGCAGGAACCAGCTCGAGAATTGAAAATTATTTGGGATTCCCATCAGGTGTGAGCGGTTCTGAACTTACACGCCGGGCAATTACACAAGCATCCCGCTTTGGTGCAGAGTTTCTCTCACCCAAGGATGTAAAAGCCATACATGAAAAAGATGGATACAAAAAGATAATTCTTGAAGGTGGGATGGAAATTAACGCCCGCACGGTTGTGATTACGACGGGTGTGGATTACAGAAAGTTAGACACAAAGGGCATTGAAGACTTTACCGGTGCAGGCATTTATTATGGTGCTGCTATGACGGAAGCGGCCACCTGCAAAGATAAAGAAGTATATATAGTCGGGGGTGGAAATTCTGCAGGACAGGCGGCTATGTACCTGGCAAAATTTGCTAAGAATGTGTATATAATTATTCGTAAAGAAGATCTTACTTCTTCCATGTCGTCTTATTTAATCGATCAGATCAAGGGAACTGATAAGATTAAAGTATTAGGTAAAACAGAAGTTAAAGAAGCATTGGGACAAGACCGGCTGGAGCAATTGGTAATAGGTTCTATAGATGATGGTACAGCAGAAACAAAGCCCGCAGATGCACTCTATATTTTTATTGGGTCCAGGCCTTATACCGATTGGATAGGCAATGAGATAATAAGAAACGAAAAAGGATTTATTGAGACCGGCAGGGATGCGAAGAGCAACGATTCATTCAACAAATTCTGGAAGTTGCAGCGGGATCCATACCTTCTTGAAACCAGCTCTCATGGCATCTTTGCGGCCGGTGATGTACGGGCGAATGCTATGAACCGGGTGGCTTCTGCAGTAGGGGAGGGAAGTATGGCGATTAGCTTTGTTCATAAGTATTTGACGGAAGTGTAGGTGCATAACCCCGCATGAATAAAAAATGAGATTTTACTATCAGGAAAAGCTTTTACTACTTGCAGGAGGTATTTTTACAAATGAGCTAACGGATAACGAGTTTAGACAGAAACAATATTCAACCGGGTTACGAATCAAGCTATAAGAGACACAAAAAGCAAATTTTAAAAATGGCCTTTTGGGAAGCAAAGGGTTGGCTGCTCAATAATCATTAATTGCATAGAACCATTTTAAATTTGAAAAAGAACTGCCTGGTTATGCGAGACCTCTCAATTCGTATAATTCAAATTAAAAGATTTCCTGCGGTTTTTGAAAAAAAGCAAAATCAATGTATCCTGAATAAGATAACCCTAACCACTAATATTGTTATAAAATTTTATTGCTTTTATAAAGTCAAATCCTTTTTTCACTTTTAATTTATTTTCTTTTATAAAAGTATCCAACTTATCTTTTTTATCGGAAGTTAAATCTTCAAGAGTTGAGGAAGTGAACTTAATAAGTGTTACCTTGTTATTTACCAGGGAATAATAATTGGAATATAATTCATATTTTCTTGTAGTAGTTACAAATCCGTTTGAGGAATATTCACCTTCGGGCTTCTTATTATATTCACAAAAGACAGTAATCTTCCCTTCCGCGAATACCTGTACAAAATTTGCCATTGAAGGATTGACATAAGTTCTGAAGATCATATCTGAGTCAGGATTGGTATGATGATCTTCACCGTAAATTTTTATTTCTTTTGCATTATCTGTAAACTCATAAACAGAACCATTTTTTTCATAAACAAATACATCTCTTGACGCATCCAGGTTTATCTTTTCTACTGAAATCTTTTGATTGTTTGTTAGTGTAATTTCCCCGCTTTTCCAATTGTCAAACAATAAAGGGCTGCCCTCGGCATCTTTGTCGGACTTTGCAATTATTCCACCAAAATGACTCATGGAATCAAGCTGGGAAAATCCTAAAACGGTAAAATTAAGTGACAGTATCAGTAACGTTAGAAATGGCAGTAAACGCTATGAGGTTAGGCAGATAAAAGGCGACATTTTCCCAACTTAATACGTTTAGTTGAGAACGCCAGCGCAAATGTCTTATTTACCGTTTTGAGATTACATGCCTTTTGATCCCTTACCGTGATTATTATTGTAGTGGGTAGCCTCGCTATAAAAAAAATTGGAAACCCCAATCGCTTCAATTGAATTTAGAAGATCATCAGTTCCCAGAGGCTTGGTAAGATAACCGTTTGCATGGTTTTTATACGCCCGGTCTATGTCAACTTGAGTAGATGAGGTAGATAACATAACCACGGTGATATGCTTCAGCTTTTCGCTTGTCTTGATGTATTTAAGTACTTCATGCCCGTTTTTTTTAGGAATGTTAATATCTAATAAAATCAGGTCCGGGTAATCTGCACGGGGAGATTCGCCGGTTTTATTTAAAAAATTAATGGCTTCTTTGCCGTCTCTTGCAACACTTATTTTGCTTACGATTTTTGTATCTTCCAAAACTTCTGTTGTATAGAAAATGTCAGCTTCATTATCTTCTACTAATAAAATGTGTAAGGTTTTCATTTGGTTATTATTTTTGATTGGTAATAAGAAAAGTGCTTTACTTCTGCTCTGAACTTAAAGGATTATTGAATGTGCCCACAATTAGATAAGGGTTAGAAAGGTTAAATCTTACAGCATATCTTCCGGATCTTTCAGGAAAGCACAAGCAAATTTTTAAGGTAGTTTATTAAAACGATATTAAGTTTTATTATTACGTTTAGCGATAGTAAAATAAAAAGTGCTTCCTTTCCCTTCTTCAGATTCAACCCATATTTTACCACCCAGGTTCTCTATAATTTTTTTAGTAACGGGCAACCCAATACCAGTCCCGGAAAATTCATCTTTGTTGTGGAGCCGTTGAAATATTATGAATATCTTATCGAAATATTCACTGTCAATGCCAATACCATTGTCTGCAATACAAAATTGCCAATGATCTTTGAGTGTGGTAGCAGAAATTCGAATTCTAACAGGAATATCCTTCCTGCTATATTTTAAAGCGTTGCTGATAAGATTTTGAAAGGCCTGCCGGATGGGTATTTTATAGGAATTGATGACAGGCAGTTCTCCAACATTTATGACAGCCCCTTTCTCATTAATTTGTTTTTGAAACGAGATTTGAATTTCATTAATTACTTCATTTAGATTAATATCCTCCAGGTTATCTCCACTTCTGCCTACTTTTGAAAATTCAAGAAGGTCCTGTATAATCTGTTGCATCCGTTTAGATCCGTCAACAGCAAAACGGATATATTTTCTTCCTTTGTCGTCAATAATATTTTCATATTTTTTTTCCAGCAAAGTAAGAAAGCTGGTAACGGTTCTGAGTGGTTCCTGCAAATCATGAGACGTCACATAAGCAAACTGTTCCAGTTCCTCATTAGATCGTGTAAGCTCTATAGCCTGTTTTTGAAGATTTTTATTCAACTCCTTTGAAAGCTTCTCTTCTTTTTTTCTTTGGCTGATATCACGGAAAATTCCGAATATCCTTCCGTCAGAAATCATGCGTGCGCTAACTTCAACATCAACGGAAGTTTCATCTTTTCTCTTTACTCTCCTTTCGTACACCACGGTTTTACCTTTTGCTACTTCATAAGTACGCGCATCTTCCTCTTCGTCAAAAAGAAGCTCCTTCAATTTCATTTCTAATAATTCATCCCGGGTATAACCAAATAATTTTTCTGCCCTGGAATTAATTTCTAAAATTGAACCTTTGGTATCCACTACTATAATGGTATCAGAGGCCTGTTCAATAAGCGACCGGTATTTTAATTCGCTTTCTATTATTTTTTCTTCTGTTTTTTTGCGTTCGATTATTTCATTCAATAATACCTCGTTGCTTTTAGAAAGGTCGCTGGTTCGTTCCTGAACCCTCATCTCTAATTCCTTAGTTAATGTTCTCAGGGCATCGTGAACCTGTTGACCACCCTTGTTGGCTTCCCGAAATCTTCGAATAACGAAAACGATTCCTATAAAAAACGAGAAAGCCATCATGAGTATAAGATCATCAACTATGGAATCCTGGTAGTTCCCGATAGCGTCATAAATCATTTTTGGCACGCTAAAAAAAACAGAAAGGAATAGCAGCAACAGTGACACAATTATGCCTGCTGTCAGCTCTAGCCTGACCCTTTTTACCCACCTGGTTTTTGCATTAACAGATGCCTGCTTCAGCACAACTTCCGCCATTTTATGCTTGCTTATATCATGTGCGCTGGTTGAAATTCCGGTTAGATGTCCGGCCGCGTCTTTAACGGGAGAAATGGATAATGAAACATAAATAAGTTTGCCGTTTTTCAACACATGCCCTGATTCGAAATGCCCGGGTTGTTCTCCGGCTTTCACCCTTTCTACATTCTTTGCAAATTGATCAGCATGATGAGGATGAAGGAGCACAGAGTACGGTTTTCCAATAATTTCCCCGGAGGAATACTCATACAAAATTTTTGCAGCATGGTTCCAGCTAACGATCAAACCCTTTAATGACAGGCTGATAATGGCATCTCTTGAGGATTCGACAATAGAACTTAATCGCAAGGATGTTTCCTCTGATTTTTTTCTTTGAGTAATGTCGCGCGTATAACAAGCCGTTCCGATAACCTTGTCTTCCTTGCGGATGGGATAATAAGAAATTTCTGTCCATAGTTCAACAGGAAAATCGAAATATTCAGTTTCCGTAAAAACTTCTCCCGCAAATGCCCGTTCATATAATTCTTTAAAGTGGCCCAGCATTTCAGGAGAGTTCGCTGCCGATAGAACACTCTCACCTTTGGCAATCGTCTTACCAAAATTAACCTTACCCATTTCATCAAATGGCAGGTTGGAAGTAATTAGGTTGAAATCCCTGTCCACGCTCCACATCAAATCGCTGGTGTTATTGATTAAAGCATTCAGATTATTTCTTTCAAATTCCCGGTTGATATCATTTGATATTTTTTCAGAAATATCCCTGAAGTTTGATACCAGTGCATTTATACCCGGTTCATCAAGCATATTGGTAACGGTACCTTCGCATGTAATCCAGTTACCATTTTTATGGAGAAAACGCAGCCGGGTATGAAATGATTTACCCGGGGTTTGTAATATCTTCTTTCTTTGTTCTGCAAATTCTGGAATATCATCAGGATGAATAATATCAAAAGCGAATGTGTTTAGAATTTCTTTTAAGGAATATCCGAACAGTTTTGTAATGGACGGGCTGACGTAAATAAATTCTCCATCAATAGTCGAAAGAGTTTTCATATCAGTGCTTCTTTCAATCAAAGCACGAAAACGGTTTTCACTTTGCGTGAGATTCTCTTCCGTTTTTTTTTGTTCGGTAATATCCTGTACAAGCGACATGATAGTAACTACTTTCCCTTCTTTATCTTTCAAAATTGAATTGAACCATTCACACCAGATTACCCTGCCATCCTTTGTAATATTCCGGTTTTGTACTCTATTTCTTTCTACCTCTCCATTGATCAGTTGTTTTACTGATTTTTTTACCAGGGCCAGGTCTTCTGCGTAAACCTGGTCATAGGCCGTTTTTTCGCCAGCTAATAACTCTTTCATACTCCATCCGAAAATTTCTTCTGCCTTTGGGGATTTATATTTTGGATTGCCTTCCCTATCCCACTCAATATATCCCAGGGGCGTATTGTCAACATGAAATAATAATCTTTCGTGGGTAATTTTTAATTCCTCTTCATTTTTTTCAAGCTCTTTGTTAGCAACTACAAGTTGTTTGTCAGCAATAATCAATTCTTTTGCCCGTTTTCCTTTTTCTTTATTTTGAAAGGCAAGTTCTTTGTTAGCAACGATCAGCTCCTTCGCCCGGTTGTCTTTCTCTTCATTTTGAAAGGCAAGTTCTTTGTCAGCAATAATTAACTCTGCTGCCCTTTTTTCCTTTTCTTTATTTTGAAAATTGAGTTCCCTGTTAGCAATGATTAATTCAGAAGCCCGCTTTTGTTTCTCTTTATTTTGATAAGCGAGTTCTTCGTTAGCAATGATTAGCTCTGCCGCTCTTTTTTCTTTCTCCTTATTTTGAAAATTAAGTTCTTTATTAGCAATGATTAGTTCCGCTGCTCTTTTCTCTTTCTCTTTATTTTGAAAAACAAGTTCTTTATTAGCAATGATTAACTCTTTTGCCCTTTTTTCTTTTTCTTTATCTTGAAAAACAAGTTCCCTGTTAGCAATAACTAACTCCGCTTTTATTTTTCTTTTCTCATGCCTTTGAATCACCAGTTCTTTGCCGGCCTTTGCCCGTTCAGCGGCCTGCTTTTCATTATTCTCGTTTTGAGAGTCAATTTTGATCTCGGCAATGCCTGATTTCTCTGATTTTTTTAATTCATCCATATTTTTTTGGAGGAAGGAGTTTCCGATTTGTAATTAGTCATGACAAATTATTTTAGAGAGATGGGTTTCAATTTCTATGTTTGTCTATGAATCCAGCGAAAGAAAATAATAGTTCTTCAACCATTTATGAGTTTCACCATGTAGAAAAACGAATGCAGCCATATATTATTGTAATAATTGCTGCAATATTTTGCCAAAACATTCCACTTGGATTTGGCCCCAAAAGGCAGTCAATATTGTAAAATTTTCATTAATTCCTTTAATTTAGACAGGGATATTATTTTACGGACTTCCAGGATTGGATCTTGGCACTTCGGTCAACATTTAGAGGAAATCCGAAGCTACAAGACATGTGGTCTGAAGATTTGCAAGTATATCAATGAAATGGGGACTTTATTATTATGACATATACTTTAATTATGATAAGTTTTTAATTGACAACAGGTATTCAACCACACGCACATTCAGTTTTAATGTAACAATGGTAAATTTTTTATTTAAAAAATGCTATCCTTTTATCACGGCTGTAGTTAACCTGATATCATGGCCAGCCAGCTTTAACTCATATTTTCCGGCGGCAAGTTTGTTTTTTGTCTCAAAAGATTCTAATGGAGTCGATCCTATATGCCGGATTATTTTAACAACTTCAAGCTGTCCTGCTGTATTGAATAATTGCAGGATATAAATCCCTGTTCCGATATTATTAAACCGAACCCATATTCTGTTGTTTGCTATTGGATTTGGATAAACATTAATAGACGGAGAACCATTTACTTTCAAATAGTCCACTTTCATCACGATACTATACGCTTTTTCGCCATTAATGTTAACACTTTTTATGCGGTAGTAATTATACCCTGCAACAACCTGTGTGTCCAGCCAGTTGTAATTATCTATTTTTGAATGATTGGCCGGAAAAGTGTTGGTTTTTATATAATGATTTCCGTCCAAAGATTTTTCCACCTCATACTGTTTCATATTCTCTTCATTTTCCATTTTCCATTCTACTGCTATATTCCCATTTACCTGGTAAGCGTTTACTGATGTGAAGCTCAAAGGCAACACGAATGCAGGTGTGAATACGATGCGAAAGCGATCTGTTGCATAAGAACCTTGTACATTTACAATATTGAAGTTTACAGCAGTAGTTCCGTTGAGGTTGAGCGGTGTAGAGGTATGAAGATAATTGTCTTCTAAAAAAGCCGTTAATCCTGGCAACTCCATTTTATCTGCTGTAAATTGAAAACGGTATTGTTGAACTTTCGTTCCGGTAAGGTTCAGGAATATGGTATCTTTTCCAGCAATGCCATGTCTTCTTTCTATCACTAATAAGGTATTCCCCGTTTTTATAGATAAGTTTTCAGAGGTGTTGGTTAATTTGATAGCATCCATCTCGTCCACTTTGTTACTATACCGGTCATCATAATCGTTACGCACCCCGTCTACCAGCGAAGCACTATGGTCTGAATTTATTGCATACAAACTGGTAACCAATTTGGGCTGGCCAGTTACTCTTGCTGCTACAGAAATCTGCCCGGTACCTCCTGTTTTCGCAGCTTCATTAAAAGTAAGACTGCCGTCCACACTGTCTGCCTGTACAAAGAATGCCTGCCCGCTTTCAATGAAGTTACTCACGCTCCCAGTGCTATCATAACTCCCTCCTCCAGGTGTAATTATATAATTATGCCCTCCGCCATTCGAAAAGGTTTGGTAACCTCCAAGACCCTCGCTACCTGCGAGATAAGGATCCCATAAGTAGAAAAAGTCTTTCAGATTCCATTTGCCAATATTACGCATATCCAATTGGGAGGCAAAAGGATTGCCAATAGAAGCAAACATATTAGCAGCTATCAAGATCGGGTTTTGATCGCCCGTAAATAAATTACCTTTTGTACGCAAAACGGTTGGTGTAGAAGTTGAATTAAACGCATTTGCAGTTCTGTCTCCTCTTATAAATACCATATATCCAAATGAGTCTTTTATAGAGCCGGGAGTTGTATTAGGAATTCCTTTCCAGCTATTAGTTAAAGGCTGATATGTTTTCATCGAAGGAGTAGCGGTGTACAGATCAAAACCTAAGGCATTTCCTCCCGGGCCGGTAATTTGAGTTCCATATCCCGGCACCAGGTTCGAATCTATATTTCCGGCAGCTTCCTGCCAGCTTTGCCTCACAGTTTGAAAAGTGCCAGTAGGTATTGATAAAAACCACCATCCCTTATGGGCAGAAATATAACGTTCTACAATTACACGTCCCAAAATCCGATTGCCACTGCTCAAATTATTATTGGTGATATCGGCTACATTTGCCGTTCCTGAAGCTGATGACTTAAGGGTTAAAAAACCACCCGTTGTAAATGTTTTGGAACTTACCGCTCCAAAAGAAAGCACTCCCGTTAAGCTATCCTCTCCTTCCAGCGAAACATCATTGCTTATTATTAAATTGTGGATCGTATTCGTGGTAAAAGCATTTCCCGGTATTATCTGTGCCGATGAACCATTCATATCTATGGAACCGTTAAATACATTGAATATTCCGGAGTTATTTATAGTGCCTGCAATTTGTAATATGGCATTATTAATTGTTAAAGTTGCTCCGGAATCGATAATTAAATTCTGAATTGCGAAAGCTCCTGAATTAAGTATAGGCTGGTAGGTAGGTGTTGCAGGTATGGTAACATCCGGACAAGTAAGCGCCGGCAAAGCATTTCCTAACCAATTGCCCGGCGTATTCCAGTCTGTGCTTATTCCACCGCTCCATATATTTGGATGAATTATAATTGTTGTACTAATTGTGTAATCACCACTGCCGCATCCTCCTGAACATCTGCTAATGGTATAACTAACAAGATAAGTTCCGGGGATGCTTCCTGCCAAATTAAGTGTTCCTGTCGCTGAATCTATTGATGCCCCCGCAGGTGATGAGGAAAACACTCCTCCTGAAGTGCCTGTAAATGTCACAGGAGCGATTCCGGTATGTGTACAAAAGGGACTACCGGCATAGGATAACGTTGCAAATGGCCCCGTATTAATATTTATTACGGCTGTTGCCTGAGATATGGAACAACCACCTGAAGCGCCTGTTGTATAAGTCACCGTGTAGGTTCCGGGTGAGCTTCCGCCTAAGTTAACATTCCCGGTTGAAGAATCAATAACAAGCCCGGTTGTTGATGAATAAATCCCACCTGCAGCTCCTGATAAGGTTACAGAAGCAGTTCCACCGTTGGAACAATAGCTGTAACGGGCATAAAAAATACTTGCTGCGGGTACAGCAGTAACAATAATCGCGTTGGTAGTTAAAGCTCCGCCTGTTGTAAATGCCCTCCCTTCCAGTAAAGCTCCTGAACCCAGTATAATGGCACCGTTATTGCAAATAATCGTTCCTTTAAAATTTGAATTATTGCCTATTGTAACAGCCCCTTCCACTTTCCAATACACATTTCTTGCATGCGCACCGTTGATCAACACAACTTGTGCATTTGTTCCTGTTGAAAGCGGGCCATTCGCATTTATAAAAAATACTGCATTAGCATTACCCTGGGCGTTCAGAAAAAGCGTATCAGTAAATGTTACCGCGCCATTCATCAGGTAACTGTGAGGAGTAAGTACAAGGCTGTTTCCAAACTGTGCAGGATATAATAACTGGATATCAACAGGTATAGTGTTGAGATCATTGTAGACATTTAGCAGATCAGCCGCGCATGTACTTGTAGAACCATCAGGGCCGGCATGAATCGTGCCTGTTACATTCAAAGCATTGTAGCCGGTAGTTGAACCGAAGTTCGTTCCAATATCACCAACGACGGAAGTTGAATCATTGTTTGTTACCAGTCCGTTACTTGAAAATAATGCATAACAGGCAGTTGAAGCAAGTGGGGGAGGAGTGGGGCCACTTACTAACGGACTTGACAAATCATAAGGTAAGTATGCCAGCACGTTATTAACAGCAACAGCTCCCGTAGTAGAAAGCGCCCGCCCTTCAAGGG
This sequence comes from Ginsengibacter sp., assembly GCA_040005125.1. Classification (GTDB taxonomy): domain Bacteria; phylum Bacteroidota; class Bacteroidia; order Chitinophagales; family Chitinophagaceae; genus Ginsengibacter. The sequence goes on along the minus strand of JBDTZL010000241.1, from coordinate 14,170 downwards.
TAACACCTGCACCCAGCGCGATTGCAGCGTTGTTGGCAATGATAGTTCCCCTAAAAAAGGTTCCTGCTGCGAAGCTTACTGCTCCTTCTACTTTCCAGAATACATTGGATGCCTTTGCACAATTAATTAAATTGATTTGAGCAAAAGCACCCGAGGAAAAAGCACCACCGATCTGAAAAATAAATACAGCATTTTCATTTCCCTGGGCATCTAACGTAAGGGAATTATTTACGGATGCAGCTGCAGGTACGGAATAGACGCCAGCCTTAAGTGTTTCGCCGTTACCAAGAAGGACTGCATGAGATGACGTTGGTATTGCAGTATTCAGTTGATTATATGCAATGAGCAGATCACTTGCGCAGGCAGAAGTAGTTGCGTCAGGACTGTGCATCACACCATCTACGTTACTGAATGAGGTGATAGCACCGGTATTAGTGCCCACGTTTCCAGTAATATGCGAAACACCTGTATTACCTATTGCCCCGGTAGTTGAAAAAAGTACAAAATTAGCTGTGGTGCCTAAATTAGGAGCCTGCGCAAAATTTATCTTTGGGAATGATAACAAAGTGATACCGATTAAAAATCGTATTTTTTTTTTCATAGGCATCGTTATAGTCGGAAGTTGACAATTGCAACGAGGTAACTATTGCAATTGCAGGCGGCATACATTTACAACGAAAGAAGTATATTAATATTATAGTATGTGTATAATTTAAAAATGCTGAAAAATGTTTCATGTGAGATTGGTACAGTATGAAATCAAAATTTCAAGTCTACAAACTGAAAGGATACTTAACAAACTGGAAATGGTACCATTTTTGGGATTTTATATAATTATGAGGTGAAGTGCTGATAAAGGTCAATTTATCTTTTTAAAGATATAAAAAGGCAGGTAGTAGAGAAATTTAAGAAAAGTCACAAGTTGCAAAGACAATGTCAGGCTTTTGTGTATTTAAAAGGAGTGAATTTCATACCAATAAAGAAAACGTTTCAATTAGTCAGAAGACCACTTTTTGAAACATAGTAAAAACTATTAGTGAACAATCGATGCGGAAATTCATGATAATATTGATAACTAATAATTTATATTAATATATAAGTAGTCCCCTATCGAATCTGCTCATGTTTCTAATTTCATATTTTTCTGATGTCATCGCTGGCGCAAATGGGGAAATAATGTGGCAAATAATTAATGCCGCTAATCTCAGGCATTTCAATATCTAAAAAATAATCGGGTTCATCCATTAATGATTTCAAGTGCCTCAACGGGATGGCCGCGGGAAGTTATTTTTGTAAAAAAGAAAATTTATTGGCCTCTGCTTCTGCTGCTGCACCGTCAATTTCATCATCATCAACAATCAGGTATCTAAGATTAAGATTATGGCTTTGCATAAGCAACGCTTAATAAGACAGTGAAATACTTAGTATAAAAACACAAAATTTTGTTTTCGATTTTCTGACGATTTTAAGCATACGTTGGTCGAATATGTCTGTCAAACTTTTAGCCCAAACCTATTTTTATGATGAATTAAACTTAAATCAATAATTTTTTTTATGAAACAATCAATTAAGATAATAGCAGTTTTTTTTGTAATTGTTTCGGTTGCGTTTATACCGCCCAAATACAAGCTAGTTGGCCGCTGGATAGCTTATGAAAGAGATGGATCGATAGGAGCTTATATTAATTTTAAAAAGAATGGCAGTTATGATATTATGTTGCCCGGTGGGCAAATAGGATAAGCAGGAAGTTATAAACTTAATAATTCTACTTTTTCTATAAAAAACATTAAGGCTGTTTGTGGAAATGATTACTGGGGCAGCTATAAATTAACTTTTCATGGCCAGGATTCGATTTCTTTTGCTTTGATTGAGGATTCGTGTATCACAAGACGGGAGGATATTGTGGGTGGCAACCCTGGATTAAAGAGATCGAAAAATAAACAGTCATTTTAGTAAACTTCAACGAGGAACACATTCTGTATTACTCAATTTATCATCAAACTTTTTTTATGAGGAGCGGTTTATTTTTTTGTTGAGTGCAATATTTTTACCTGTTAAATCAAGATGATGGGCGATACTGATCCTTGGAATCAGGGCTCTGTGCCTGATAAAAGGTACAGGTCTGTTCAGAATAATACAAAACTCTATTTAAAAAAAATTTAAAATCAAAAGGTATGCAACAATTAAAAACCATCACATTCTTTTTATCAATTTTGTTATTGACAGGATGTTTCGGAAGTAGTCCAAAAAATGCAAATAAAGAAAATAATTCTTCTGCTAATGACGCTCAAACTACTTCAACGAGTAATGCTGGTTTTTCGTGTATGCTTGATGGCAAAGAATTTTCCGGAACGGGAACAGATCAAAATATAAATGCTGCGTTTCATCTTACAGGAGATAACAAAGGGCAAATATTCTTCAGGCTTTCTGACATGAATAATATCGGCGACGCGCTGATGTTCCAGTTGCCGGCTAAAGTAGGGCCAACAACTTTTACAGTTTCTCCAACTTATAGCTACGGTGGTTATGTAACAAAAGGTTTTCTTACTTACCTGGATAATCCACTAACCGTTACCGTTAGTTCCATTACGTCAACAAGCGTATCAGGGACTTTTTCGGGTACCTATACTTTACAAAAAGGTACCGGTAACAGCAATTCAAAACAAACTATAGAAGTAACAGATGGAAAATTTAATATCCCTTTTTCTACATCTGCCCAATGGAAAAAATTATATAACGCCGAATAATTTATAGAATATTGAATTGTTATTAAAAACGACGACAATTATTTTTGTCGCCGTAATATCTGTAGCACTGTGTTCATCCTGCGGCCGCCACAACGCAGAAGCGATGGGCAATGGCGTAAGAATAATAATGCTGCTATCAATAAAGACAGCACTTCTTCTCCAACTTCTTCAACAGAAAATCCATCTGAAAATTCAACAGGCGATGCAAGCTTCTCTTGTAAAATTGATGGTAAAGATTTTTCAGGAAACGGAACTGATCAAATTTTAAATGCAGCTTCCTTACATGCTCCGGGTATTATATATTTTAACCTTTCGTCCAAATTTACCGGTGATGTAAGTGCTGATATGCGTTGTGGAGGCTTCGGTTTTGAAGTTCCTGATAAAGGAACCACTATTGTTCGTGGTGTGGAAGTGCCCGCTTATTCCATAGGCTACACACCGCCCGGTTCAGCAGCGACCGTAAATTATGAATGCAAAGAAATGACAGTAACCATCACTTCTTCCGGCGGCTCCAGGGTAACAGGAACTTTTTCGGGCACAATGATAGAGCCGAAAACAAACAGGGAGGTTCCGGTAACTGATGGGAAATTTAATATTCCCTACTCATCTCTTTCGAAGAAATAAAAAGTAATAACCATCGTAAAAAGAATGTTCGCATAAGTAAATATAAATTTCATGAAACAGACAAAACTATTTATTGGCTCTATAATTTTAGCATCACTATGTTTTTCATGTAAGGGGGAAAATAGTAATGCAAACACTGGCAAAGCCAGTGCTGATAGTAACACCGCCACAGCAACTTCCTCTTCTTCAGGCGAAGCAAGCTTCTCTTGTAAAATTAATGGGAAAGTTTTTTCAGGAAAAGGGAATGCCGATTATTTATCTGCATTTAAATCAGGGAATAGCATTGTCAATTTTGTTTTGGCAAATATAGATACGAAACAACAAGGCATACCTGAGCAATTAAGTTTTACCGTGGCCGACCACGGCACAACAACGATGCACAATTCAAATAGCACGAACAATGGCAGCTACTTTGCAAATTATAATCCAAAAGATTACACTGATGCTTTTGGATTCCCTCAGGTAACAGTAACCGTAACTTCTTCGGATGCGTCCGGCATAAAAGGGAGTTTTTCAGGAACCCTGTTTGATCCCCAAAACAAAAAGGAAATTTCAGTAACTGAGGGCAAATTCGATTTACCCTGGTCATCATATTCTAAAAAATAAAAAACAGTTTCATTAAAAAATATATAAATACAGCACGTGGAGAATGAGCATACAAGTAAGGGTGAGCTTTCAGAACAAATCATTTGGGACCGTTAAAGTCCCAAACGGATAAGAACGTAATCATTCTGCTCACCTTTCATTTGGCGAATTTTGTATTTCTTTGAAAAAAGAAAAATAAAAATCCCGTATAAAGCATAGATTTTATACGGGATTGATTCAGTTTGTATTTACTTCGTAGTCCCGACAGGAATCGAACCTGTATCAAAAGTTTAGGAAACTTCTATTCTATCCATTGAACTACGGGACCATTTTTAATTGTGGATCGCAAAATTAATGGATTCATCCTATAATCCTACAATTGTACCGGGTATAAGTAAAGCGTACATCTTTTTGAAAATATTCGCCCTATGAACATCCATAATATGCACAACCCGCTATTGACCAATGACTATTGGACTTATTGACCCAATGACCTCCACCCATTACAACGTAGCCATATCAATCACAAACCGATACCGCACATCCCCTTTGAGCATTCTTTCGTATGATTCATTGATGTCTTTAATGTCGATCACTTCCACATCACTTACAATGTTATGTTCCGCACAATAATCCAGCATCTCCTGTGTTTCAGGAATACCACCTATTAATGAGCCGGCTAAAGTCCTTCTTTTCATAATAAGGTGGAAGATCTGGATTTGTGCAGGTGTGGGCGGCGCCCCTACGCAAACCATCTTTCCATCTGTTTTCAGCATATTGAGATACACATTATAATCATGCTCAGCAGAAACTGTGTCAAGAATAAAATCGAAATAGCCCTGTACTGATTTTACCTGTTCAGCATCTGATGTCAGGACGAATTTGTGCGCGCCTAGCCTCGTTGCATCCTTTTCTTTTGAAGGGCTGTGACTCAACATGGTAACTTCAGCACCAAAAGAAACAGCCAGCTTTACACCCATATGTCCTAAACCACCGAGGCCCGCGACGCCAACTTTATCTCCTTTACCGACATTCCAGTGTTTCAAAGGAGAATACGTAGTAATGCCTGCACAAAGTAATGGTGCGATTCCCTCCAGTGGAAGCTTATCAGAAATATTCAGCACGAAATCCTGGTGCACTACTATTTGTTTGCTGTATCCTCCATAGGTATTGCCACTGCCATCCTTTTCCTGCCCGTTATAAGTGCCCACCATTCCTACCAGGCAATATTGCTCAAGCCCCTTTTTACAATTTTCACAAGTACGGCAACTGTCTACCAGGCAACCCACGGCTGCAGGATCACCTGCCTTAAATCTTTTCACATCGTCTCCAACTGAAGTTACACGGCCAACAATCTCATGGCCGGGGACACATGGGTAAACAGTTCCGCCCCATTCGTTACGTAGTGTATGTAAATCACTATGGCAAACGCCACAGTATAAAATTTCTATTTGTACATCACTGGGTTTGAGATTTCTTCTTTCAATGCTCCACGGTTCAACGGGTGAAGTTGCGCTCTGTGCTGCGTATGCTTTTGTTGCTGACATAGTATATTTTTAGTCGGCAAATTTAACCGTAAAACTGGTAAACCGGTTATATATTAATGTAAAACTTTAATGACCCTGTTTATTATATTGGAAAACGACGTTTATTCTATTTATAAATCAATTTTTATCTTTTGTTTACATTTAAAAAAAGTATATTTTTTTCCTGTGCCGATATAGTGCAATTTTAATAATCGCAATGATAATTCTAACAACCTGTTTATGAAAAAATATTTTCTTTTTTTTAGCATCCTCGTTTCTTTTTTACCATGGTCATTTTCTCAAACAAATAAAGTTGAAGATGCAGTAATAAAACAGGTCACTGACAGTATAAATAAAGTTAAAGACGTAATAATAAAGCAGCTAACGGATAGTATAATGGCAGCCCGTAAAGACAGTCTGAAATGGGCTACACTTGAAAGTATAGCTTATTTCCCTCTAATCAATGCAGGTAAATATTCGGGCGTATTGCCTGTTGCAGGTGTAGACGAAATACCCAGCCCCAAAAGAGAATATAAGCTTTTGTTTGAGTTTACGCTCGCTGATAAAGACACAACTCATGAAAAAATAAACCCCGGCCTTACCGAAATAGCAAGGATACTTAATTTACATGTAGCATCCGGTATACCTATATCGCATATTCACCCTGTGATAGTCGTGCATGGAGGATCACTTTACTCCATTCAAAATAATGAATTTTACCAGGGCAAGTTTAAAAAAGATAATCCCAACAGCAAAGTTATACAGGACCTTATGAAAAACCGGGCAAGGTTTATCGCCTGCGGGCAGGCTATGAATTTCTTTGATGTTAAAAAAGACGAGTTGTTTGCTGGGGTAAAGGTTTCATTAACTGCGCAGACTGTTTTATCCAATTATATAGAACAGGGTTATGTATTGTACGGGATACGCGAGGAAAAATAGACAGGACATTTAGCTCCCCGGAAGGTGACCAGTATACTTCATAAATATTGGTAATTTTTTTCAGACACCGCTACCATTGTGAACAATTTCGTTTCATGGTTGTAAATTAAATAAAAGATGTCGTTACTTTTCGAACCAATAAATATACGTAGCGTCAGGTTGAAGAACAGGCTAACGGTGTCGCCTATGTGCGAATATTCGAGCATAGATGGCTTCGCCAATGACTGGCACCTGGTGCATTTGGGCAGTCGTGCTGTTGGTGGCGCCGCACTTGTATTTACAGAAGCTACCGCTGTTTCACCGGAAGGGAGAATAACATCTGATGATCTTGGCATCTGGAAAGATGAGCACATAGTATTTCTTAAACGCATTACTTCCTTTATTGAAACACATGGCGCCGTGCCCGGCATTCAACTGGCACATGCCGGGCGTAAAGCAAGTCATTTCAGCCCGTGGAAAGGCGGTAAGGCCTTACAAAAAGACGAAGGTGCGTGGGAGACATTAGCACCCAGCGCTGTCGCTTTTAAAAATGACGAGCCATTGCCAAGGGAAATGAGCGCAGGTGATATCAATAAGGTCGTAAAAGATTTCAAAGCTGCCGCGGCAAGAGCATTGCAGGCAGGGTTTAAGGTCTTTGAAATACATGCCGCACACGGTTATCTCGTCAATGAATTTTTATCACCGTTAAGCAATCGTCGTGATGATGAATATGGCGGATCATTTGAAAGCCGCGCCAGGATTTTAGTGGAAATCATGGAGGGTGTAAGAGAAATAATTAAAGATGAGCTGCCGTTATTCGTTCGCATCTCTGCTACCGATTGGGTAGAAGGAGGATGGACGATCGATGATTCTGTAAAACTTGCCGGGATTTTAAAATCCAAAGGTGTGGATTTGATCGATTGCTCTTCAGGAGGGAATTCATATGCTCAAAGAATACCGGTTGAACCTTTGTACCAGGTTCCTTTTGCAGAAAGAATAAAAAAAGAAGTCGGAGTGCTTACAGGCGCAGTCGGGCTTATTACAACAGCCACCGAAGCCGAACAAATTCTTGTTGATAAACAAGCGGACATTATTATTATGGCAAGACAGTTATTGCGCGATCCCTATTTCCCACTGCATGCCGCCAAAGAGTTAGACACAGATGTGCCCTGGCCCGTGCAATATGAAAGAGCAAAGAGATAAAATATCATGCGTAAATGATGTTGCACAATTGATCGATAAATTTTAGTTGAATGCTTTATATAAAAAAAACTCCGGCGAATGGCCGGAGTTGATAATGTATTTTTATTACTTTATTTTACAGTCACTGTAATAGCAGTAGCTAATTTATTACCATAAGACCGGTGAATACCATCAGCAAATTGTATTGCGAGCCTGTGCTTGCCGGGAGTTAATGGCAGGCTCGCTGTTTTTTGTGCATTCCCAAAATGCAGGTGCGTGCTATCTTTCGGTACAACCACTCCTGTAGCAGTAGAATCTCCCGCATCAATTAATAAATGGAAATGTCCTGATGCTGGTTTTATACCTTTTGATGCTGAATCAACTGCAATTTTTGTTGCCCCCATTTCTACTTTTACAGGTGACGTCGCTGTTTGACCATCTTTTAGATTTTTGAAAGACACCTTAGCTCCCGCCGGAATCGCCGGTAACGGATCTACACTTGCCATATTCATTGATGAGTGAGAAGTATCCGTTTTCATACTGGTAGAATCATGGGTAGCGGTAGAATCTGCAGACGTCGCGGTAGAATCCGTGCCAGGAGTACTGTCACTGGAACCTGAATTACAGGACATCAATCCCATTAATACTATTGCCGGGATACTAAGAATTTTTTTCATTGTATTATTTTTTTGAATGTTGAATAAACTTAATAAAGATCATGTAATATGCCAAACCTTGTGTCACAGAAAAATAAAATCCTGCTTAAGGATGATAAAGATAAACTATCATCATGAATTCAAAAAGAGTAAAATCAAAAGTAATTTTCTATCTCCGGCATTAAAAACCGGGATGTTATAAAAGATAAATTATACTTATAAAAAAACCTTTTCATCACTTACAGGGAAGTAATGAAAAGGTTTTAAATTTTTTAAACCCGAAAAGTATTTTGAGGTCAGTTTACCCTATCTGCCATTTTTTTTATCTTTTTCATTTCCGATAATATAACCTCCCGCTGCACCAACAACACCGCCTATAGCTGCCCCGGTTCCTTTATGTTTACTAATAACTGCACCACCTACAGCCCCTGCGACGCCGCCTATTACGGCGCCTTTAGCCCTGCTGCTCCATCCTTTCTTTTTTGCAGCAGTAGTAGTTGTTGTGGTAGTTGTAGTAGTTCCGTTGCCTGTTGAAGCAGCACTACCACTAGTATTGGAAGTTGAAGTTTTTGTTTTTTCAGAGCTGGTGCTTTTAGAAACTATCACGGCCCTCACTCCCTTTTGGCCGGCTGTAGCAGTATCAGAAGATGCACTGCTGGCATTAATGCCACTTGAATCTGTAAGCATTACTTTATTCGTTTGTAAATCATTCGGATTACTCTTGCACGCTGCAAAAACAGAAGCAATAGTAATAATCATCAGCATTTTTTTCATAATCTTTAATTTTTTGCTACATCATCTATAGCCTTGGTAAAATAATGGGTTACTCATTTGAGGCCCGGTTTGGGAAAACTATGCCACAAATGGCATTTATATAAAAAATAAATATATAATATAATAATAATCAATATCTTAATCCTAAAACAAAGCTCTGTTTTTTAACAAATACAAACACATTTATTTCAATTATAATTTAAACGGTTGGTCTTTATTGTAATGGCTGTAATCATAAATGTGATTCATGTAAATCATAAAAATCGTCTCAAAATGCTGAGATTGCCTTTAATGGCCAGCTTGTGAAACTTATAATAGTAACTTTATCTTTTGCTAACAATTCCTTCTCCTTGCTCCTGGTTCTTCCACACCCCATAGAAAGCTCGTTACGTAGCTTGCGCTCACAAAATGAATGATTTTATGTAAAACGGTAATGCAGCGGTTATATTATACAATCCATAGTGTTTTTAAGATTTTACCAAATAAAATCGGACGTGAGTGGCTTAAAATCCCATGACCTTCTACACATTTTCAGATAAAATAATTCAATAATCAGTCCTGTCAGCTTTGGATTTTGCCAGGCTAAAATTTTATCAAAAAAAAATGCCCGCGATTGCGGGCAAAGATTGTTATAAGTCCTGATTGCAAAATTATCTTGCAGTATCCTTTTTATCTTTCTTTTTACCAATTATATAGCCTGCACCGGCTCCTAATATCCCGCCTATAATTGCGCCTTTACCCTTCTTTTTACTGATAATAGCACCACCTATTGCGCCCGCGCCGCCTCCTATTATTGCATCTTTTGTACTGCTCTTCATTCCTTTTTTCTCAGGAGTAACAGCGGGTGTGGATGTGGTTGTTTGTGTATTGTCGGTTGTAGTTGTAGTAGTCGGCGAAGTTGGGGTGGTTGCCGGAGATTCTGTTGTTGTCTGAGACGGTGTTGTTGTTGTTGTTGCCGGTTCATGAGTAACTTTCGTTGCGGTACTTGTTTTCTTTTCTTTTGTTTTGGATACTACCTTGCCTGAATCAGTTTTTGCTGGTAAAGGTGCGGCCAAAGGTATGGGAGCGGTTTTAGCAGTATCGGTATTCACACTATTGTGATATTGAGCTGATGTATCGGGTATAACTTCTTTTTTGGTGTCCATATCCGATTTTGAATCACTGTTACATGATGCAAGGAATGTAGCCGTAGCATATACAAGAAATAGTTTTTTCATATTTGTTTATTTGTAATTATTGCTTTCCGGCGCAAATTATATCTTTCTGGTAAAAAATGCAATATTCATGCCTTAGAGTTAAAAATAAAAATGTGCCCAAATTGTGGTGTATAGATTTTACCAATCGGGAGCGACCACTCAATGTCATTTAGGGGATGTCAGGCTGAGCTTGTCGAAGCCGGTGTGGTTTTATTAGTCTAACCCGCCTTCGACAAGCTCAGGCTGACAGTATTTTTAGATTGTTAAATGACATTGAGCGTCCAATATAAGCTCAATAATAAAACCTGCCTGTATATATCCCAAACAGGAAATTTGCAGGATGCCGATTCGTGATAATGATGGAATACGCCTCGTAGACAGTTTCATCGCTTTTCTGCACCACCATGTTGTCAGGAGCCTTGAACTTCATTTTGTAATAATCCCATGTCCACGATTGTAAAGACTGTGCATTTACTGCTAAGCATATGGCAGATAAGAGAACAGCCTGAAGAAATTTGTATATCATATAGTTCGATTTTACATTTTACAGGGTGTACCGGAAATTTATCTAAGAACTATAACAAATAATAAATAATAAATGGTTGAAGTACTTGTTATTTATTGTGAAACCAAATTACTATTCCCGTAATACGTAGTATTATATTTTTGTATTTAAAAAATATTTTTTTGATCAAAAAAATTTATTTCACTCCTGCAATTTTTTTAACAATGCCCCATAGGTCACCTTGGACGTTATCTCTTGTAAATCATCAGCAAGCTGCCGGTATATCACAAAACATTCTCCACCAAAACAGAACAAAATGAAACAGTACATCCTATGCTTTATGTATTATCCAGTTATATAGTGGCCTGCAGGAGCAAAGAAGAGAGCAAAAATACTCCTGCCGCAATCGGCATTCAATTACCTTACGTGGCACACTATGCTATAGATTAAGTATAATATGATACCGCTTCTCAAAGTGCTAGCCGGCATAGTGAAGTGCATTTCTTGTAACATCTGCCCAGGAGGTGCAGCCTGCAAGGCCAAGAGTAAGATCCACATCGGCGAGTAAATTGGCCAGCACTTCTTTTACGCCACGTTCACCGGCCAGGGCCAGCCCGTAAGCATACGGACGACCGATAAGAACTGCCCTGGCGCCCAATGCCATTGCTTTAAAAACATCTGCACCACGGCGAATTCCACTATCAAATAATACAGTGGTCTTACCTGCAACAGCAGCGGCTACCCAAGCAAGCGCTTCAAGTGAACCAATGGCGCCATCCATTTGCCGCCCGCCATGATTTGATACAATGATTCCATCTGCGCCGTGATCTATTGCCTTTTTTGCATCATCGGGATGCTGAATCCCTTTGAGAATAACAGGCAATTTGGTGGCGTTCCTGATAACAGAAAGGTCACTCCACGAAGATGCGGGATTGGAAAAACAATTGGCAAAATGCATCATGGCCTGCATTTTATTTTTTGCAGGATCATCAACAGCGGCAAGAAAAACAGGATCAGTATTATAATTAGCCAGTCCCTCATTATATAAAAAAGGTAAGTAGGCATTTTGAATATCGCGTTCCCGCCATGCAAATAGCCTGGTATCGAGAGTTACGACCAGTGCGCTGTATCCCGCTTTCTCAGCACGGCCGATGATGCTCCGGGTGAAATCATTATCACGTCCCCAGTATAGCTGGAACCAGTGCGGATGATCACCAAGTGCGCCACCTATTTCCTCAATTGTTTTTGAAGATACCGTGCTCACGATCTGCGGCACCTGTAAAGCTTTGGCAGCACTGGCAACAGCCAGTTCGGCTTCAGGGTGTGCAATGGACAAAACACCTACCGGCGCCACCAAAAGTGGGGTGGGGAATTTTGTGCCGAACAACTCAACTTCAATGGTGCGGTTGGATACATCGCCCATCATGCGTGGAACGATCTGCCATTTGTTGAAAGCTTCTTTGTTATTACGTATAGTGGTTTCTGCGCCGGCGCCTCCGGCTATATACCCAAAGGCCTCGGGGGTCATTACCTCACGGGCTTTTTGTTCCAGTTCTTCAAATGATACAGGCAGGAGAGGTTTTACATTTTGTGTACCGGCAAAATAAATTTCCAGTTGATATTTCATACCGCCTGATAGCTGTATCGGTCTTGATGGGTTCATCAGAGCTGTTGTTTAGGGGCTATAATAATTTTCTTTTTTCATGTATGCGTTGACGCAAAGTATGAAAAAATAGTTGACGGTCTTTCTCACTTATTTCGCTTATAAGGGTGGATTTCTTTAGTAAGATCTTCAGGGTTTCAAAAGTATAACTAACAAATTCGGGGTTATTGGTCATCAAATAATTTATCACATTATGATTTAGAAAAACCATTTGCTCACCATCCAGTTCCACCATAATTGTATTATCTCCCAAAACAAATTCATTAATATAAACAAGGTATTTAACCTTATCACGCTGGTCGGGCATACCAAATGGAAATTTATATCCACACTCTACCTGCAGCTCTATGTGATCAACTAATTTTTCAAGACAGGTATAAACTGTTTCGATGTCCTGTTGCGATTTAAATATTCGTGTTTCCCTGTAATAATCTATTTGCCTGATGGTGGTGTTAATACAATCCACGTTCCATATTTCTGTAGAAGGGATTTTAAGGTATAAGTCGGAGATTTTTTTTCCCGTGTGATTAAAAATATCAATGAAATCCTCAATGAGGAACTGGCCTTTATTAAACTGTGGATAATTAAGATTGTAACGGCTCCAGAAGTAGCATTTGAAGGCTGCCAGTTCAGGAAACATGAAATGATGAAAAATGGGAATGTCCTTATTCAGGTAAAACATTTGCTTTTCATTGGCACGCATAAAATATTCCAGTTGCCGCACGATACCCTGTAAATAGTTTTCAAAATCAAAGCTGTGCCGGTCAATATTTTTTCCCCAAAAAATCAAAGCCTCTTTTTGAAGATGCAAAAAACTGTCCAATGAAATTTTGAAATGCGCCGCAAGAATTTGTATCTCATCGAAAGTAAAATGCTTTTCTGCCCGTATACGGCGATAAGCGCTGTCATTACTTATGTTCAATTGCCCTGCCAAAGCATCAACCAATGACAGGTGTGATGGCAGTTTATTTTTTATTTCCTTTAAAAATGCTACTTGAAGTTCTACAGCATTCACCTGCAAAGATTTATGTTTAAATATACTTATTTAATAGAGTTTTTGCAAAAAACGCAAATCAACCTGAACAATTAAATCCCTTTTTGCTGAAACTGCAAAACATAGTTATAAACTTAGATCACATCAATTAGGAAACAGCCCATCCACAAAGGAATTTTACACTGTATTTATCAACATCAAATAACCTGGAATTACAGGATAACAAAATTTAAAACTGACACAATTTTTTAAACAAATATTTTCTTACAAATTAAACTCACATGTTATGAAAAAGACAACCCACATCTCCAAAACTTTTATTGCAATTGCTGCAGTTACAATTTTTATCTCTTGTAAAAAAGAAATTGAACGGCCTGAAAAGCCTGCCATACAGGTAGTAAATCCTGTGGCTGTGACAAAAACGAAAATACCTCCTATCAACTACGATCCCTGGCCTGATAGCACAAAGGCCCATCCATAATCAAGTCTTAGCGAATTGTACAATTAAAAAGTAAACAATAACAAATTAAAATCAGACAAAATGAAAAAGTCAAACATCTTCAAAACCATTATCGCAATTGCCACAGTTACATTTTTTATCTCTTGTAAAAAAGAAATTGAGCGGCCTCAGCCACCTGCTGTACAGGTCGTAAATCCTGTGGCTGTGACAAAAACAAAAATACCACCCATTGGCTACATTTTATGGCCTGATAGCACAAAGGCCCATCCATAATCAAGTGTTAGAGAATTGTACAATTAAAAAGTAAACAATAACAAATTAAAATCAGACAAAATGAAAA
>JBDTZL010000369.1:0-7456 GCA_040005125.1 Ginsengibacter sp. | reverse complement strand
TGATGCTGTCATTTTATAAGTTTTGTTCTTTATTAATAATCACAATTGTATTTTTCAATATTAACGCAGTTCACTCGCAGCCTTTACCAAAATACAAACCTTCGCATGAAGAAATATTAGTCCGCTACCATGTTCCTGCTGAAATAGACAGGGCGGCGAAAAACAGTCTTTTAAATTGAAAGTAATGCGCATTGGCTTTCCAATGAAAAAAGGTTTCTGGTACGAAATTTTTTTGAACGATTCCGTTACAGAATATGTATATGTAAATGCTCTTACCGGCGCAAAGCGAAAGGCATTCAATAAACAAAAGATTACAAATGCATTGCAGGCTGAAATTAACCAGTACCTAAATGCAGACCGGCTGCATCTTAAAAATCTTTCGTTCAATTAAAACGCTGCTCTACTAAACTTTGCCTACAACCATAAATATTATCAATTTAATCTTAAAAACAACAATCTTACTGATACGATTCTTTACCTAAACTTGACGCAGAAGAAAACCAGTTTAATTATTCGCCCAGCCGCTGGGACAGTTATTCAACTGATAGCATTTCGCCAAACAAGCAATACGCCAGCCAGTAACGGCATGAGCGAAATTTATGACAATACCGTCATGCACAACGGACTGAATGGAGACACAGACCGGGGTACCGGGATCAGCGTAGGCGCATACACATGTTTATATTCACGATAACCGGGTAAGCAACACCTTTACTTTTGGTATTGCATCTATTGGACGATCGGGGACCGGACTGCCCTTAAGAATTGAGTACAACAGTGTCGACAGTAGTGGTTATTTAATCCATTAGGAACTTGTTGAAGGAAAAGCCAGGATTCATCCCGGCACCCAACCTGCATTCCGTGATACATTTTCCTGGCCTTATTCTATTGAACTGGTAACAAGGTCTACAAAGTTCACAGACAGTACTATCTTTTGGATCATTAATAACAAAGTTGGCAAATCAAAAAGTGCCCTGGGTCAAATACAGGTCCACGATGATTATATAACAATTCAATCTGAAGGCAATAAGATATGTGGTAATACCGATAGTGGAACCCGGGGGTCGGCTATCTGGTTCATAGACCCTGCAAAAGGAAAATTTCATTATTCCGCGAATTGTCCGGATCACGGTTTATAAATACGCCTTCGATCCGCTGCAATACGAATAAGTATTGCGCATCTTTTGCTACCGGGCATCAGTTTCCACCACACAGCGAAAGCCAATTGTAGCACACCTGTCCAGGCCGGGCCAGGTGAAAAGGTATTTTGCTCCGAAACTTGTTTTTTGTGGGCCCTGATCGGCATACCAGCCGGACCCACGGGTAATATACCAGGAGCCACCTCTTAAGATACAATAAGTATTATGGCCATCGCTTCTTTCGCTTTCTGTGAACTGCCACACGTTGCCGCACATATCGTACAGCCCCTGTTCTGTCCTTCCTTTTTTAAATTGTTTTACATTGGTACAACTATTAGTTTGTCCATGATTGCACAGCGTTGAATCATATTGGTTACCCCATGGGTAAGCCAATCCTTTAGACCCGCTCCCGGCAGCCCATTGCCATTCTTCTTCAGTGGGCAATCGCTTTCCGGCCCATGCCGCAAATGCGCGTGCATCGTCGATGCTGATCCAGGTCACCGGATAATTTACTTCCCCCATTGGCGGATGGCCATTAATCCAGTGCTTTAGAAAATTTTCAGGAAATTTTGGATGGTAATGGGTAGTTTTCAAAAAAAATTCAAAAGCGGCATTGGTTACCGGTGTTTCATCCATAGCATACGGGCTTAATTTTACCTTCCTGGTTGCGGTGCCCGGTTGGTCCAACGTCATCGTATAAGAAATATCTGTTACGCCGTCTGCAGGGTAAAAGCCACATTCCCGTTGCCTGAAATTAATTTGCATCCGGAAAGAATCAGCAGGTACCGATATAGCGATCATGTGGGCCGGTATATTGGCAGCCATATATATTTTTGTAGGCAATACCGGCTTTAGGATATGTTGTGGTAATTGATAAGAATAGTTTGAATTGGCTTTTAGTGCTACCAGTGCCTGTCCCTTAAGAAATGAAATGAAATCAGAATTTATTGTATTCTCATCCGTGGCCAGGATACAACCGATAGCCCTTGGTTTGAGATCTGCATATATCCATGTTTTACCATCCCTGACGACGGTTTTGGCTTCTGTTCCATTGATAAGATCAAAATATTTCGTACCCGGGCTGTATTCAACCTCCAGCAACGGCCCTATGGCATCCTGTTCCTGGCGGTTAATGATAGTCCACAGTTTTTCATTATCAGATTCCCAGAGACTGGAATAGGTACGTTCCAAATGGGTTGGAAATAATGGCGTCCATTTCCCCTTCGTGAAAAAACCGGAATATCGCCGGAGCAACGGAAGCATGGAACGCAGGGTTGAGCGGTCACGGGCACTGAGTTCATTAACGGTGCCGAAAATGTTTTCCCAGATTACTACTCCACAACCATTCATCCAGGCATTTTGGATCACGTTTGACTGCTCATGGCTCCATCGCGATAAATGATAAACCATATGCCGCTGTTCCAGCCAGCGGCTGCGAACAATATAAGGTACTTCATTATACTCTGCGTTTTTAAAAGGATAATACCAGACCGGTAGCTCCATCCATGATTGCTGTACTTCGGATAGCATCGCCGGGTCAGGACTCATCTCAGCTTGAAAAACCACACCCGGTATGGCATTATCCAGTTTTTTTCGAAAACCTGCCACGCCCGGAATGGTATCCAGGAAAATGCCATCGGCCCCGACCTCTTTTACCAGACTGATCAATTCATTTTCATCGGTTTTACCATTATTCCGGGCTATATTATCCCACGGGTTATAGGCAATGAAAAATTTCTTCCCCATGCGGTGCACTTCATCACATAATTTTTTCAATTCAGAAATGCCACCTGGTAAATTCCGGTAAAATTCATATTGATCCCTGTTATCAAAGCCGAGCTGGGGATAAGTAGCCCATAACAATACCAAATCAACTCCTCCATATTCTTTTTCATATTTACTCAGGCAATTCTTTATATCATAATGCCAGTTTGAATCGTATAAGGAACGGTCGTTTGCCATTAAGAAGAAAGAGGCATATGCTTTTGAGGCCCACTGGTAACCAGGGCCCGTATAGTAATGATCGTTATAATGAAGAGATGTCATCAGCGAGTCTTTCCACCGGTGCAATCCTGAGCGCCATTGACCCCATTCCAGCGGAGAATGGGGGGATTCTATCAGGTACCAGTACCGCTCCGAAAGCCCGGAGGTAACAGTATCGGTATTTTGCGGGTATCCCTTTAGTTGAGTGAAAAGTGACAGGATGATAAAGATGATTCCTTTCATATTTGTTTATCAAAGAAACAATTGATTTTAATAAAATCAGCCAATCGCCCCACTATTTATAAAAAATGGAAACAAATTATGGCTTTCAGAAAACTTACTATCAGGCCCGGGAAAGAGTTATAGCACGGATTCTGTTTAATAATTTTTGAGTAAAGTTGACGATAGGTTTTCGGACTCATGCCGAATTTGGACCTGAACATTATTGGCAGACATTTTTGATTTGACTATCCAATTACTTTATCGCTAACTAAATTGCTTTATATGACCAGGAAAATTAATTGTTACTTATTTTCACTATGCTTTGTTTTGTTGTTTAACTTGCCTGTTGCCGACCAGGTGCAAAAAATAATCACGGGAAATGTAGTGGATGCTTCAAGCAATCTTCCCATTGCAGGTGTTACAGTCGGGATAAAAGGATCTCCCGATAATGATAATAATGCCTGTTCTTTTAAAGAAATAACTTCATTTGCCTGTATCATAGTTTACAATTGAATTTGTATTTACTGATAATTGATTTGTTGAAATAATTGAAGCAATTTGAGGGTTGCCCAGTCACTTATTTCATAGATATCAGCTAAAGGCTTCCCTGTAAAAAGGGACTGTATGCTGGTAATGCGGCGGCCCGTATTCCGGGCACACAGCAGTTTGCATTCCACGACCATAGGTTGCAAATACATCTTCTGTTACCTGGGGAATCCCCCACAGGCTTTTAAATATTTTTAGCGCCATAGAAATGGTTTGTTATATCAATGATCGCCGGGTAAATATTTTTACAATCCAAAGGAAACATTCATTAGTTGGAAACGATGATTTAAGGTTATCCAATAGTAGTACTATGTTTTCGATTCCCGTTCCAGCTTATTTGTTATAATTTAATGACAAATACTTTTTTACATTACACTATGGATGGCACTGAATCTATCATAGCTTCATTCACACTTGCAGGAGACCAGACTTCTGGCATACTACATGACTAAAAAGTTATAATAAATTCTTAGGCATAAAAGAGAATAGAACAGATGTTCTAAGTATCCCGGGATATATAAGCGATTACTTTACGATATAGAAACTCCAGGCATTTCTCTTCATAAATATAGTTCAGTTCATTATAGATCCCTCCGGCAATATTCACACAAGGCCTCTTCTTTTTTTCTGCTTTTATTGTAATTTTTGTCTTTCCAAAATTAAAATAAATATCAACAAATTATAAAGAAAAGGGAATATCAGTAATTATAATTATCTGATAATTAATCATTTAA
Source organism: Ginsengibacter sp. (assembly GCA_040005125.1). GTDB lineage: Bacteria > Bacteroidota > Bacteroidia > Chitinophagales > Chitinophagaceae > Ginsengibacter. The sequence continues at coordinate 2,832 of JBDTZL010000369.1, read as the reverse complement.
TAAAAAAACCATACATATTACTATATTAAATATATGTATATTTTATATTTTATTTATAAAATTTAAGTAAAATTGTAATGTAAATAACACATATTTTTTTTGATAATTTATAATCAACCCAAAGATTTATGAAAAAAGTTAAGCTTAGTGCCGTGGCCCCGTTTGTAGTCTTATTTGTGATTGCCGCCATCTGTATTTTTATTCCAACACTCCCCAATTTTGATGAGGGTAAATACAATGGCGCTGATGTTGCGTGGATGATTGTGGCAACTGCGCTGGTATTCATTATGACACCGGGGCTTGCATTTTTCTATGGTGGCATGGTACACAGGAAAAATGTTATTTCCACGATGATCAAAAGCCTCATAGCAGCAGGTATAGTAAGTGTGTTATGGGTGATAGTTGGGTACAGCTTGTGCTTTGGTGAAGACTTCCATGGAATTATTGGCAATCCTATGACTCACTTATTTTTTAAAGGTGTTAATTCGGGGAAGTCATGGGCAGGGGCAGCTACAATACCCTTAACCCTGTTTGCTTTTTTCCAGTTAATGTTTGCGATTATAACACCAGGGCTTGTTGTTGGGGCAGTGGCTGAGAGGATACGTTTCACATCATTTGTATTATTCGTGATATTGTTCAGTTTATTTGTATATGCCCCTCTTGCCCACTGGAGCTGGCATCCCCAGGGGTTTCTTGCGCAAATGGGTGCCCTTGATTTTGCAGGCGGCACGGTAGTGCATATTTCTGCAGGATGTGCCGCCCTTGCAGGCGCAATGGTATTAAAACGCAGAAGAGTTCATATTGAACACAAAGAAATCCCTCCTGCAAATGTTCCTTATGTACTTATTGGAACCGGGCTTTTATGGTTTGGATGGTTTGGCTTTAATGCCGGCTCAGCAGGGGCAGCAAGCAGCTTGTCAGTATCTGCATTTGCAACGACCAATACCGCCGCCGCCGCCGCCGGATTATCCTGGATGTTTTTTGACGTGTTGAAAGGCAAAAAGCCTTCAGTACTTGGCTTCTGTATCGGAGCTGTTGTTGGTTTGGTAGCAATAACACCGGCCGCGGGATTTGTTGCTATACCTCAAAGTGTTTTTATTGGCGTTGTGGCAGCGATTATTTCAAACATAGCTGTTCAAATCAGATCCAAATCCAGGCTCGATGATACATTGGATGTATTCCCTTGTCACGGTATAGGCGGGATGGTCGGTATGTTGATGACAGGCATTTTTGCCACTAAAGCTGTTAACGCTGCTGGAAATGATGGATGGTTTTACGGGAATTTTTCTTTTTTCCTGATACAAGCTAAAGCGTTAGTGATAGTTGTTACCTACAGTTTTGTTGTTTCTTATGGTATTTTCAAATTTGTAAATGCGGTACTGCCTTTACGGGTAAGTTCTAAAGATGAAGAGGAAGGCCTTGATTCAACTCAGCATGCGGAAAAATATATGCAAGGTACTTTACTGGTTTCCACGCCGCAGGGATTGACCGAGGAGATGGTGGACTCGTAAAATAATTTAATGATTGGCCTATTTGAATTTTGTTTTATTAAGCAGTACAAGGAAACGTGTGTGAGCTTCCTTTGCAGTTAATATACGAACATGAAAAAGCTAAAATTATTTTGGAGGGATAAACTGGCCAATTTATGTTATCAAGGTATTCATCCTTTAATAAAGAAGGTTAAATCTTTTTGTGATACAAATAAAAAGCCGGTTAGTCCATTTCATATTGAATAGGAAAACGGTAAAAAAACTCAATTTTGCCTGAGCATATCTGCGATATGTATAGTTTCACTAATATCCTATTTATTTTCAGGGTATGTGGACCCTGAAGCAGTTGCATTTATTTTACTGATAACGCTTTCTGTTATCGCTATGTTATTTGGCATAATACCGGTTTTATTTGCAGCCGTGTTAAGCGCTTTGATATGGGATTATTTTTTCTTAATTCCGCGTTTTAATTTTCGCGTTGGCAACACGGAAGATAAGATCATGCTTTCCATGTATTTTATTATCGCGTTAATTAACGGGGCGCTCACCTTCAACATACGACAGAATGAAAAGGTGACCAGACAAAAGGAAGAGAAAGAACACACGTTTACGCTTTATAACACTTTGCTCAACTCCCTTTCCCATGAATTCAGAACTCCTATTGCCACGATCATCGGTTCCACTGATAATGTGCTGGCCGATAATTTCATACTATCGGAAAGCGATAAAAAAAACCTACTGTCAGAGATTTCCAAAGCATCCCTGAAGCTTAACCAGCAGGTCCGCAGGTAGAAAACCTGCTCAATATGCCAAGGCTTGAATCTGGCTTTATCCAGGCAAAAAAAGATTGGTGCGATATAAGTGAATTGATCTACAACGTCACGATCCGGCTTGGAGAAGAACTGAAAAATTTTATTGTCGGTATTGATTGTAGCAATACACTCCCATTGTTTAAAATCGATTACGGACTGATGGATGAGGTGTTATACAACCTGGTGCAAAATGTAACAAGATATGCACCTGGGAAATCATGCATTTCTATAAATGCGAATGAAATTAGCGGGGCATTCAGATTATGGTTGAAGATAATGGCAGGGGCCTCCCTCGGGGAGAAACAGAAAAGATATTTGAGAAATTTTATCGTCGGAATAATTCCACAACCGGCGGAACAGGATTGGGATTATCTATAGTGAAAGGCTTTGTGGAAGCCCATGGAGGAAGGGTTCACCTTGAAAACAGATCTCCTCATGGCGCAAAATTTATAATTAATATTCCTTCTGAAAAATATTATACTGCGCAAGGAGTAAAAAAGTGAATTGATTTTCCGGCACTTTTATACATT
>JBDTZL010000414.1:0-7484 GCA_040005125.1 Ginsengibacter sp. | reverse complement strand
TAAGTATGATTTTTAAAAGATAAATTTGCCATAAATGTATATTATCATGGGAGCAATAAAACCATTGGACAAAGAGATTACTCATTACCTGGGGCATCTAAGCGTACAGCAGAAAGAAGTAGTGCTAAGTATGGTAAAAACTATTGCCGGCGAAGAAGAACCATGGTGGGATGCCAAAAAATATATGGCTGAAATGAACAAGCGCTTTGCTGATCTGGAAACCGGCTAGTTGAAAGGCCATACCCTGGAAGAGATGGAACTGGTGCGAGGGAGGCATACAAAAAGGAAAAAATGAAAAAGAAAATATAAATAAGATTTTATGCAACTCAACAATACAAAAAGCAAAGATTATAGGCATTAATAATCAATGAATTGTAAAAATTGAAGTTGCGGCTAATTGCGTAAATGCAAATGTAAGCGGTCATGAGGGGTGACGTCAGGTGTATTCCAAATTGTCGCCCTTGGTTTAGGTCGGAGGGGACACCGACAGAGGCTGCGCATAGATTTCGTGTCTGGACAAGCCTTTGTCTGATAAATTTGGCGGTGTTCCGGGGATAAGGAAATTGTTTATAGACTTTCAGAAGTATTTGTATGGAGAGAAAGTGGCGTAGATAATACCCAGAATGACTGTTAAATTATACATTGGGTAGAATATAAAATCAAAGAATTAAAAGTATGGCAAAATTTGAAGGAACAATCAAGGACTTCACAAAATTCATAGGTTCATACGCAAGGATTAAAGTCATGCAAATAGCAGCAAGGTATAAGAAGCAGATAGGCAGGTGTGAAGAATGCGGCTCAATAACTAAAGGCCTTGAAGCAGCCCACATAAACGGTCTGGAGCGTCCTGTACTTATTAGTAATATTTTAAGTCAGTTTATAGAAAACGACATCATTAAAATAGACTTGAATGAGTTTGAGGAAAGATTTGTTGATGCACATTTACCAATTGAATCAACGATTAGAATATTATGTAAAGAATGCCATAGAAAGTATGATAAAATAATAAAGGAAGAAACATCAACATCCAAAAAAACTTCAGATGCTGATGAAGGCGTTATTGTAGAAAATTTAATTAAAAATCAAATGAACAAATCCAAAGCGATGCAGATCGCATATACTAGAAACTTGACTTCACTTACTAACTCAAACACAATATTCTCGAACATAATTTATGTACAGGATGGATGGTGGCTGCAACCCTCAAATGATAAATTTGAAAGTGATTTGCATATCATCTTGAATGATGACAGGTCTAATAAACTTTATATATTCAAACTACCTGAAAATACGATCACGAATCCATCATCTAATTTCAAACAAAGAAATGATAAGTACAGAGCAAATTGTTCTGATATATACATTTCAACTTCAGGCACATTATTTCGGGAAAAGAACGGCTTTAATTTTAATAAATTTCTAGTTGAAAAAATACAATACCAAAAGCCATGATTTCTTATCGACCACTATATAAAAACTTTAGACGCATATCATTTTGGCTAATACCTTATGATAATTGATACGTTGCCTGCAAAAGCATTAATTGAAAAATATTTTAAGTCATAAATTATTGGGCTTATCAGAGAACCTTTAGATGTTGATTTTTTTGTTGACCCAGTACTTCTAACAAAAGAGGAAAGGAAAAAGATTGTCGGCGCTTCAAAATGAAAGCACGAACCGCTTATATGGCTTTTGCAGTAGGCTGGCAAACGTGGTAACAATGGGCTACAGTTCTATAAGCAATAGTTCCAGCGTAGGGTAAGTAAATCATCTTTTGTTGTTATCTTCATCTTTTATTATACATCAGCGATAGTTCCGCATGACGTTTTTTCAAATATCAGCCAATCGCAAAGTTTTATCGTTTCACTCCACTATTACGAGGCCTGTAAGGGTTCCGGAGAATTAACCGGAGTAACAAAAAAATATACATGATGAAAACAGAAAGAACTGTTCAACTTTTATTTTATCTACTACTAATAATAATAGTCTTGGGACTCATCAGCTATAATAGCAAACCTCTCATTCCACTTAACATTAGAAACATTTTCATTTATGTTGTATTGACTTTCATTGTGGGCTTTCTTATTTATTATTATATACAAAAAAAAAGAAACGCTAGTATAGCGGCGCATAACATGGAGACTTGCCGATCGCAGGTCTGACGTGCATGCCCTCATCAATATTTCTATAGTCATCTTTTGTTTCAGCTTCCGGAATTCGATCATCTTTTGTACATACCTTTCGTCTATAGTGACGCGCAATAAATTAGCAAAAGCAAAAATTACTAAAAAAAAAATATAAGAATATCATAACAAGGTCGGCGAAAACATAAAAAAGTATGGTTATCATATGACTTTTGTATTTGCAGACGAAACACCTTCATTTTATTTTACACACATGTCAATAAAGCAACAAGTAACCGAAACAAATGGGAGTATCCTTTATAAAAAGATCAGCAGCATTTACAACTATTCTATTACTCCTTACACTTATGCGACCGTTCGTCACACAGGCCCAATCCAAATCTTCAAAATGGAGAGACGCAGAGGATAGCCTTGTGGTCGTCCAAAAGCATCTCAGCCGTTGGCATCCGTATGGAGGCTTGCATCTGTCCAGCGATGCGGAGCTGTATTACCTTGGCCCATCTTTCCAGGCCGGCGTGGATTTTAATTTGAAACCGCGACTGGCATTTAGCACATACATTCATTATTTCCGTGCGGGTGTAAATAACGTGGATAATACCGGATTGTCTGAGAAAGGACGGCTTAGAACTTTTACTTCAGCCCTCCTTATCCAGGTAGATGCGGGCGCAGGGTGGTACAAAGGGTTTTTCATTGGCGGCGGCATAGCGCTGCAACAATATGCGGACCGGTTCAAAGGCATTTTCGGCAGCTATGATGATGCACGCACCACAGTAACCCCGGCAATAAGGATGGGATACATATTCCCGGCGGGGCTGCATGCTATCGCTATTGAGTTCAACGGAACGGGACCATATTCTTACAGCGATGGGTTTAATGGAACTATTACGGAAGTATTTACACAGGTATCGCTGGGCGGAAGATTTATTTTTTAATAGTTAGTGCAGCTACGGTTTACGCAACTGTTGACGTTAGTTTCCTGCTCGCTGTTCTGATCCCTCGGGCTAAAACCCGAACGTTCTTAAAAGGTTTAAAGTTGATGGCTGCCTCATAAAAGATTCGGGTAAATGGATTTTTCGCAATGTACAGAGGGAACCTGGATTGATTATTTCACTATAGGTTTTAACTATCGAAATATAGAATTAATTGATTATGATTATTTTTCACAATACCATAATTTTATAATTCCTGGAGATAACAGGTTCAACCAAGTTCAATAAAATAAACTTATAAAAATGGAAAAAGAATCAGACGACATCAGTAAATGCCCGTTTCATAATGGCAGTATGAAGCACAATGTTGCCGGTGGCGGCATCAAAAACCGGGACTGGTGGCCCAACCAGTTAAAGTTAAATATCCTGCGCCAGCACTCCCCGCTATCAAGCCCTATGGGTGAAGATTTCAACTATGCCGAAGCTTTTAAAAGCCTCGACCTGGAATCAGTGAAGAAAGACCTTCATGCACTTATGACCGACTCACAGGATTGGTGGCCGTCAGATTTCGGGCATTATGGCCCCTTGTTCATTCGCATGGCCTGGCATAGTGCAGGCACCTATCGTGTGGGTGATGGCCGTGGTGGTGCAGGTGCAGGACAGCAACGTTTTGCCCCTCTTAATAGCTGGCCCGATAACGTGAGCCTGGATAAAGCCCGCAGGCTGCTTTGGCCTATCAAACAAAAATATGGCAACAATATCTCATGGGCCGATCTGATGATCCTTACCGGTAATGTAGCGCTCGAATCAATGGGTTTTAAAACATTTGGCTTTGCCGGTGGGCGTGAAGATGTGTGGGAGCCGCAGGAAGATGTGTATTGGGGCGCTGAAACCACATGGCTTGGTGGCGACCTGCGTTATGCTCATGGGTCTGAAGGAGTTAAAGAAGATCACGGCGTGCTTGTATCGGATGACGATGCAGACGGTGATATCCACTCCCGCAATTTAGAGAAGCCGCTTGCTGCCGTGCAGATGGGCCTTATCTATGTGAACCCCGAAGGCCCTGACGGTAACCCTGATCCAATTGCTGCAGCTAAAGACATACGTGATACATTTGGCCGTATGGCAATGAACGATGAAGAAACGGTTGCCCTGATAGGAGGCGGGCATAGCTTTGGCAAAACCCATGGCGCTGCCTCTGCTACTCATGTAGGCAAAGAGCCTGAAGCTGTAGACCTGGAAATGCAAGGCCTTGGCTGGAGCAACAGTTATGGTTCCGGTAAAGGTGCCGACACTATTACAAGCGGGCTTGAAATAATATGGACGAAAACACCCACCCAATGGAGTAATAATTTTTTTGAAAACCTGTTTGGCTTTGAATGGGAACTAACCAAAAGCCCGGCTGGTGCGCAACAGTGGGTTGCTAAAGATGCAGACGATATTATTCCTGATGCGTATGATAGTTCAAAAAAGCATAAACCAACAATGCTCACTACCGACCTTGCATTAAAATTAGATCCGGCTTACGAAAAAATATCCAGGCGCTTTCTGGAAGATCCCGAAGCATTTGCAGATGCTTTCGCCCGGGCATGGTTTAAATTAACCCATCGTGATATGGGCCCCCGTTCCCGTTACCTCGGCCCTGATGTGCCGGAAGAAGTATTGATCTGGCAAGATCCCCTTCCTGCGGTTGATCATGCATTAATAGATGAAAGTGGTATTGCAGCCTTGAAGGCAAAGGTATTGAATTCCGGGTTGAGCGTATCTGAACTGGTTTCCACAGCATGGGCTTCAGCCTCCACCTTCCGGGGTTCTGACAAGCGTGGTGGCGCCAATGGCGCCCGTATTCGCCTGGCTCCTCAAAAGGACTGGCAGGTAAACAATCCGGCGCAACTGCAAAAAGTATTAGGTACACTGGAAAACATTCAGAAAGAATTTAATGACGCACTGTCGGCCGGTAAAAAAGTTTCACTGGCAGATTTAATCATACTGGCCGGTTGCGCAGGTGTTGAAAAAGCGGCAACCGATGCGGGACATATAGTCACCGTTCCTTTCACACCTGGCCGTACGGATGCTTCGCTGGAACAAACCGATGTTGAATCAATCGGCTACCTGGAACCTGTTGCTGACGGTTTCCGCAACTACAGCAAATCAAAATTCACTGTATCTACCGAAGAGTTGCTGATAGATAAGGCTCAATTGCTTACGCTTACTGCGCCCGAGCTAACAGTATTGCTGGGCGGTATGCGTGCATTGAATACTAATTCCGATAGTTCTAAAAACGGTGTTTTTACACTACGCCCCGGTAAGCTTACCAACGATTTCTTTGTAAACCTTCTTGATATGAACACAGCATGGAAAGCCTTTTCCGAAGACCGGGAACTGTATTTAGGAAGCGATCGTGCCACCGGTCAACCTAAGTGGACTGCTACCCGTGCAGATCTTGTGTTTGGCTCAAACTCAGAACTGAGAGCTATTGCTGAAGTGTACGCAAGCGCAGATGCTCCGGATAAATTTGTGAAAGACTTTGTAGCAGCCTGGAATAAAGTGATGAATTTAGACAGGTTTGATTTATCCTGATTGTAAATGCGACAGAACTTGAAGAATTTATCAATAACAACCGTATCATACAATTTGGCTTTTGGGCATATTGCTTATGGTCAGGATTGTTTGGCTCTGGTGTTTGAACCCATGAATAAACTTTAATGATTTATTGAAGTTTGAAATTAGGGTCTTCCTCTTCAATTTTATAACCTCTCTCACGTAACTCGTTCAGCGCCGCACTAAAATCAATTCTGGTATCGCGACGGTAACTGATAATCAGTTTTGGGGGGGTCTTCGAGTTCGTCAACTCCGACTTTGGTAAAATTTTCGGAGGCGTAAGTATTTTCAATAATCTGAAAGACTTCGTCGGGGCTTGTTGGGCCACCCGATTTTTTGAGTGAGAAAATGGCAACTTGAATTTTGGAAGCATAACGTCTGGGATCATTATTGGATTTAAGCCTGTAACGTCTGATGTCTTTATAAAATTCATTTTTTAATTGCAGTATTTGAGATCCCCCATCAAATTAAACGGTAATAGAGTTCCAATTTCAGCCAAGATAATGACCGGTAATCTTTTTGCATGCCTGACGGCAAGCTCATACATTACATTCAGGTTTAGATCTGTCAAATTCGCTATAACCAGCTCAACTTCTAACAAGAGTTTAATAACCTGTTTGGCAATGGATCCCTGAGTATCAATATCAAGAGGTGAAATAACATTATAACCAGCATTTGATAACGGTTCAATAACTGAGTTAACTAATCCTTCGATCTTTCCCCTTGCTTCTGAACCTGGTTGACCAAGGGGTGAAATAATAAAGCAGACTTTATTTTTGGGCGAATCTGTTGATTTATTATCTGACACTTGTTGCTCTTTTAATTTTATGTAGTTGTTGCCTTCTTTTTTCTCCGGAATAAAGGACCCTCTTCATTGATGTTAATACCCGGGACGACTGATCCCGGAAAGGACTTTTATTTTGAAGACCCAATATCCAGTTACCGTCAAAGCCTTTCATCTTTTAAATTAATAATATAGGTTGAATTATAACTCACATTTTTTTCATCCCCATACCCCACCTTAATTTTTTCTAACGATTACTTTCCTCATTCCTCTGAACCTCATTTTTTAATCATCTAATTCACTTTATATCGAAGTGATCTGTACACGCTATTGACTTAATCCTAAAATTTGTCCGGTATTAGAAAGAAAAAATCAAAAAATTAGCCGGACGAAAACGATTAATCATTCCCGCTCAATGACACCTGTAAATTATCAGCTTCTTGCCGTGCCGCGGCATCCATTTCGCGCAAAATATCGATAGGGTTTCTTCCTTCTGCTAACGCTATTTTCTCAGCTTATCGCTAAAAAGTATATTTATTTTTGACTCTATTCTTATCGGGTATTCGATTAGCTCCGCTGGCCCATATCATAACAGTGGTATTTTTATTATTAAATTCAATGCCAAACTTGCCCCCTTAAGCTCGCGTTTATACACAATCCTGATTGACATTTGCGAGTTTCGGGTTAGAAAAATTAGCGGGAGAATCTGCAAACAGTATGGTTAACCGGTTAGTTTAGCATTCTTTGATTCAATTTGAAGAATCTTCAAGCTAAAAACGTAGAAAATCATACAATTTTATCACTTTTGATACAGTTTTTTACTACTGTTGTGATCCCTATGGTACAGTTTTCGAACCTTTTTTTAACGGATTTAAAGGTTTTGGCAAACCTTTTAGCAGGATAGTGATGAATGTGATTCCGGGCATGACATGATACGGGGCATGAAGGTTTACAAATTTCAGTCATGGATAGATTTATTGTTCCTTAAAAAACCACCGCCTTTGGCGGTGGTAATGTTCTGACGGC
>JBDTZL010000218.1:0-24744 GCA_040005125.1 Ginsengibacter sp. | reverse complement strand
GCATAATCCCTGCAAATTTCTATGCTCTCCAGTAAGGTAACTTTTGCTCCAAAGGCTTCCATGGTCAATACACGTTCACGGGTAGAACTCGAAGGCATGGCCAATTCGATTTCAATTCCAAATAACTTTGCCATCAACGCCATTGCAATGCCTGTATTACCACTGGTGGCTTCTATTAGCTTTGAACTTTGATTGATATCGCCCCGTTCGAGAGCGCTCCTGATCATGTTAAGAGCCGGACGGTCCTTTACACTTCCCCCGGGATTATTGCCTTCAAGTTTCGCGAAAATTCTTACACCGGTATTTGGATTCAATCTTTGAAGTTCAACCATGGGTGTATTGCCAACTGTATCTAAAATAGTCACCATATTAGTTTTTAATAATTAGCGATTTTATTTTCCACAACTGTAATTTCAGGCTTATGATATACCAATGAGCCGGGAGGAATACTTTTAGTAATCCATACGTTACCACCAATAACACTGTGATGACCAATAATAGTTTCTCCTCCTAAAATTGTGGCCCCGGAATAAATGATTACATGATCCTGTACGGTAGGGTGGCGTTTTGTAAAGCCTAACGATTTGTCAACACTTAATGCGCCTAATGTAACACCCTGGTAGAGTTTTACATGGTTACCAATATGGGCAGTTTCTCCAATTACAATACCGGTACCATGATCTATAAAAAAGTGGTCGCCTATTACTGCCCCTGGATGTATATCAATGCCGGTTTTTGAATGAGCGTGTTCTGTGAGTATGCGCGGCAGAAGCGGGATATCCAATTTTAATAGCTCATGGGCAATGCGATAAAAACACAATGCAAAAAAGCCGGGATATGCCCGGATTACTTCAAACTCAATTCTTGCCGCGGGGTCGCCGGTAAGCAAAGAATAAATATCACTATTTAATATGCGATACAAATGAGGAACTCTTTCAAAAAACTGTTTTCCCGTTTCTTCCTTATTAAAATTTCTGCAGGCTACGGTGGCATTTAGAATATTAACAAGATCACCTTCCAGCTTTTCATATTCATCTTCTATTTCTTGTACCGAAGAATAGGAGCGGAGTGATAATTCCGGGTACAATAGACCTATAAGGCGCAATGCCCACCCCGAAATAATTTCATTGGAAGGTATCACTTCTTTTTGCTGTTGCTTACTTAGAAGCTGGTTGAAAAAATTTGTTTTCATTAGTTTGGTATAAATGCTAACCTGCTACTAAAGATTCTGTATGTATAACATTTACCTGCCATGTAATTTCTGTACCGCCCCTGCGTAATGTTTCAGCTACAGAACAGTATTTTTCTATCGACAATGCTCCTGCTTTTTCTGCTTTTTCTTTATCGATATTTCCGTGTAATTCAAATGATACATTAATGGATTTCCATAAAGAAGGTATGGTATCCTGCTCCCTTTCTCCCTCCACTTTTATTTTAAACCGTTCAACTGTTTGTCTTTGTTTTTTTAAAACTGAAACCATATCGATTGCACTGCAACTTCCCAATGCAGATAAAATAAGTTGCATGGGACGAAATCCATAATTACTTCCGCCGTTGTCAATACTGCTGTCTGTATGTAAAATATGCCCGTTTTCATCTTTTACTTCAAAACCATAATCCCCGGTTATTCTTTCCATTTTTATTGTATTCATAGATCTTGTTTTTTTGTAAAATTAACGAAAGCGTTTATGGATAGAAAGTTAAATGGTTAAATGGTTGAATTCTTATTGCCCATTGCTTAATTGCTTTTTGTCCACTGCCAACTGCCCCTATTCCTTTTTCCTTTTCTCCATTGCATCCATTATCGGTTTGAACGGGCCAAACTTATGCTGTTCTTTAGAAAAGGTATCGGTGTAAGGCCCCGAGGGATCATCAATTAGTTTTTTTGAGATATCCGGGAAATCACTTTTGCTTTTATTCAAAGGGCGTGGCTGGCTGTTTACATAGGCGGCTACATCCCAGGCTTCTTCATTAGTAAGTTCCGGGTGATCGTAAGTTATTCCGGGAAAAGGCATATTATTCTTTACAAAGCCCGCAAAACCTGAGATGCGATACAATCCTGCACCGGTATTATAGCTATTGTCTCCCCATAAAGGAGGATACATGTATGCGGAACCATCACGATTCGGCTGGCCTTGTCCGTTAGTGCCATGGCAACGCTGGCAGGTAAGTACATATACTATCTTTCCTTTTGCGGGGTCGGCAGCACGGTCTAAAAAAGGGAGCTGCATAATTCCTGAACCTAATGGCTTCTTGTCGTTGGTAATATGAATATCATCGCCTATCCAATGCATGTAAGCAATAATTGCCTGCATTTCATGGCTGGTTGTATCTATTGCAATGCCATTTAAACTCCGTTCAAAACAATCATTCACCCTCCTCGAAATAGACATCATTTTACCGCTGCGGTAATTAACTCTCGGATAGGACATAATTACAGCGCTGAAGTTGTTCCCCCAGGGAATGATACCACCTGCAATATGACAGTTCTGACAATTCATTCCATTTGAAATGGCTGCTATTTTCCCTTTTGGGCCAAAGTAATAAGATGTATTTTCAATAAGATCATAGCCCAATCTTACTAAAGAATCTTCAGGTTTTATCTGGTATTGGTTCCAGCCATACCAGGGCGCTTCCGGCGGCAGATCATTTTTTATTTCCGTATCATTATTATTTCCGCAGGACGATAGAACTAATGTGTTAACTGCAATTGAGAAAAATGAAATTATGTATATCCTGGTTGGTTTTTTCGAAACCTGTCTTAAAAATTCCAACATAATATTCTTTTTTATTCTTACGCTAAACATAGTTGAGCCTGGAATATAAAAAAGCCAAAGACTTTTTATTTAGTGAATTTAATGCATAAAGTGAATGGTTACAATATCTCTGTAATTGTTAAGTATCCTGTTCCCTATATGATTTTCTAACAGAACATATACCACACCTGTAAAGAAAAATCAGTTTAAAAATAAGAATTGAAACTGGCGGCAAAATACAAAAGCGGCTGTCCAGCCGCTTTTGTATTTATAATATCAAAAATTATTTTTTAATTCCTGAATTTTATTTTCTTTCTTTTACGGGAACCTCCGTACGGGTTCCACGGGATTCCTGCGGATTTATATTTCTGATCACCGGCTCACGGGTAACAGGCGTTCTGTTCATTTGCCTGGTACCGGGCGATTGTTGCAAACGTTGCGGCCTCACCGGGCTAACTTGTTTGATTTTAACCGGCGGGGTATTAACAGGAGCAGTGGGTGGAATATTCTGACGCTCATTTTCCAAATTTTTGTTTGGCTGGGTTATCACCCTCACTTTTGCCGGTTGATTATTTATTACTGCCGGTTGTTTATTGATCGTATTATTTTGTTGGGTATTTTGAATTTTCTGATCGTTAGTATTTTCCTTGTTAGTACTTTCCTGTTTTAAATCCGGAGCTTTTTGAACGGGGATAACTTTCTGAGGCTGTTGCACCGGAACCTGTTTTTCAATTACAGGATTTGTCTTTTCATTAACAGGACTTGTCTTTTCATTAACAGGGGCAATAGTATTATTTTTTTGTGTATTGACTGCTGGCTCAGGGTTGGTATTAACAGGTGCCACCGGCTTTTCATTAACCGGTACTGCCGGCTTTTCCTGGATTACTTTCCCGGGAGTTTCATTTTGTGCTGCACCGGTATTTACCCGACGTACCTTAAGCTCATCCAGCTTAACAATTTTCGAAGGTCTGATTTGTTCATTTTGCTGTGGTGCTTCTCTCACTGCCGGTTTGTATATAGAGACGGTAGAGCCGGAAACTTTCGTATTGCCCGGGTTATTCGTTTGAACAATTCTGACAGGCCTTATTTTTTCGTTGGTAACTTTTTCAACCTCTGTAGCAGAAGGGCCTATAACATACACCGTTTTATTATTAGTAGTATGAGTATTATTTATAATCGTTGTGTTATTTATAATAGTAACATTCTTTTCCGGGGTAAGATAATAGTTATTGACGCGCGGATTGTTAATATAACGGTTTGGCACAAACGTCCAACGATTATAAGGTATCCTTGACCCGATACCAATATCAAAACCACCAGGGCCTAATGGAGCCCAGCCATAGCAACCACCCCCGCTCCTCCAGGAAACCCAGGCCGGCGCCCATTCATAACCCGGAACCCACATCCATCCATAAGCGTCATCATATAACCATCGGCCATAGTGAAAAGGTGCCCAACCCCAGTTATAATTTGATGCCCATGTCCATCCGTAATTGGTATAAACCCAGTGCCCGTTATTATAATATGGCCTGAAACCTTGTTCATCGGGCACCCATACATAGCCATAATTCTGATAATCCACCCAATTGCCGTAGGGGCTAAGGCCGTCATAAAACTGCTGGTAAGTAATGTCAGGAGATTGGGGAGAATCGCCCTGCGCATAGTCTTTCGTGGTACCGCAGGAAGTGAGCAGAACTATCATCGAAAGTGCAAGGAATGTGTATATATTTTTCATTTTATGTAATTTTATATCTATTAGACGTGCAGAAATCCTGCCGGATAAATTGTAGTTATAAAAAAAAATTAGTTTAACTAAGCGTTAACGGCATTATATTAATATTTACAAAGTTATTGATTACTTATCCTATTATATATCTAAAAAAATGTCCGGCTTTCCTCAGGCCAGGTATATTTATCGTTTCAATATTTAAATAACAAACCTTTATAACTTCTCATATTGTTTCCGGGAAAATAACTGCTGCCCTTGCAATTATTTTTTTTCTTCCTCATCGATTCTTTTCCTCATGTGGTACTCAATAGAATTGAGGATTACAGGTATAAGTGAACATGAAAAAATGCGCACATTCCCTGCAAAGTTTCCGGGCTGGTTGCAATTATCACCGCCATTTAATAATTCCTGCTTCAGGAAGTTTCCGTAAAGATTGGCTGCCTGTAAGAGTGCTGTTGATACTAACGGTAGTTGCAGCTGTTTTTATTTTCTTATTTGATGTTTACCAGGTGATTTATTAAGCAGGTTATTTGTATTCATATTCAATAGTACCTAAGAGCCTCCTTTCTTTCGAAAAGCATTTTTCCGTTTCCCTGAGATTTTTATCGTTATAAGTATATTTCCAGATAAAATAGTTATTTCCACCTTCTTCCGTAGATATCATTTGCTTCGGTTGATTGGATGAAGTGTATTCATACATATAGCTGGGAAGCAGCCGGTTGGCTATCTCGTTAAAATGAACCACATCAGTAAGCCGGCTTTTATCATCATAATAATAAAAATATTTTTTGTCGCTGCTGCTATTGCCTTCTACATTTTCTTCGATTACATTTCCGTTGGCATCGCTCACAAAATGTATGGTAGCAATGAGAACGTTATTTTTTTTGCGGAGCATTTTTACAGGAGAATTTCCATCATAGAAATATTCATGTGTTTCAGTGATCTCGCCTGAGTCATCATCGGCTTTGGTTACAGTCTGTATATTTGTTGGGTTTCCTTTACTGTCATACTCATATTCTGTTGTACTTGTAGTGGTAGGGGTATTATCGGTTGTTTTTACCGGGAGGCGATCTTTATTATAGTCAGAAACCAACAATGACTGGCCTGTTATATACGACCTGGAAATCATTTGTGACTGGGTATAATTTTTATTAATTTTCTTTTCACAAAAAAACCCCTCGCTGGGCTCTCCATCATCCTCAAAACTTTTGATTTTTATTGTTTTTAAATTTTCATTTTTCAAAATGGAGAATTCCTTTATAGCCTGTGCATTGCTCCAAATGTCTTTGTAGAAATATTGTGCGTTTGACCGGAAATAAAATAAGAGCAGGAAGAGGGCAGGAAAGAAAAATTTCACTTCCGTTCGGGATAAAAAATTGTTTTGTTTCAATTTGAGGTTTTCCATATCTGTAAAATAACTGAATAATTTCTGAAGCAGATTTAGTTTGGTATTTTTAACCAGAATTTATATGGAGCCAAATTTAGTTGCATGTCTCATCTCATTGAAAGAAAGGAAAAGAATTGTCTTAACTGTGGAACGACCGTTGTTGGAAAATATTGTCATGAGTGCGGGCAGGAAAATGTAGAGCCCAAAGAAACTTTTTGGCAATTAGCCTCTCATTTTTTTAGTGACATGACCCATTTCGATAGCAAGGTTTTTACTTCAATGAAGGATCTGATTTTAAAGCCTGGTTTCTTATCGAAGGAATACGTCCGGGGGAGAAGATCAAGATACCTGAATCCGATAAGGATGTATTTTTTTACCTCTTTTGTTTTTTTCCTGATTTTTTTCTCCTTGTTTGCGATTGATGAAAATTCCTTAAATATAGAAATTAACAATCGAAATATTGATAAAATTGATTCAATAAAGCTCAGGCAGCTCTCTTCAGAATTAAACAATGGTAAGCCGTTAACTAAAGAAGAAGTAAAGCGAAAGTTTGACTCATCAGGAATAACATTTACCGGCACAACGTATAAATCAAACGAAGAATATGATTCATTGGTAAAAGCAGGTGTAAAAAAGCACAATTGGTTTGAAAGAATGGTGACGCACAAAGGTATTGAGCTTAACGAAAAATACCATAATAACAAGAGGCAGGCAATAATCGACCTGAGTGCCAGTGTGCAGCATTCAATTCCAAAGATGTTATTTGTATTATTGCCGTTACTTGCTTTATTTCTCAAATTGCTCTATTTCCGGCACAAGGATTTTTATTACACCGACCACGCGATATTTACCATACACTTTTACACCTTTATATTTATTGTGATGTTATTGATTTTTGGCATTGCAAAAATTAACGTCATTACGGGCGCAGCATGGCTGCAATATATTAATGGTATATTTATTCTGGTAATATTTTTTTATCTCTACAAGGCGATGCGAAATTTCTATATGCAAAGCAGGGTGAAGACTATTCTAAAATATTTTTTATTACTGTTTTTTTTCCTGTTGTCGGGGATAACGCTTTTTATTATTTTCTCTTTTATATCAATTTTTGAAATTTAAAATTATTATTTGTTATGCTGGAATATAATATGGGTTTGGAGCGATTATTGGGCATTATGAATGAATTACGGGAAAAATGCCCCTGGGATAAAAAGCAAACCATTCATACATTACGGCAACAAACCATCGAAGAAACCTTTGAGCTTGCAGAAGCGATAACAGATAAGGACTGGCCTGGAATTAAAGAGGAGCTGGGCGATCTGCTTCTGCATATTATCTTTTATTCTAAAATTGCCGAAGAAGAAAATAAATTTTCGATACAGGAAGTAATTGATGCGGTTTGTGAAAAATTAATCAAACGACACCCTCATATATATCCCGATCCTTTGAATCCAGGAGGACTTATAAAAGTTAAAGATGACGAAGACGTAAAGAAAAACTGGGAACAAATTAAATTGAATGAAGGCAAGAAATCGGTCTTAAGCGGGGTTCCAAAATCACTGCCGGCAATGGTAAAAGCCATGCGTCTCCAGGAAAAGGCAAAACAGGTGGGATTTGAATGGGAAACTAAAGAACAGGTTTGGGAAAAAATAGAAGAAGAAAAAGCTGAATTGCTGGAAGCGGTTAATTCAGGAGATACTGAACTTATTGAAGGGGAAGCAGGCGACCTGTTTTTCTCTGTAATTAATTATGTAAGATTTTTGAATGTTGATGCGGAGAATGCACTGGAGCTAACTAATAAAAAATTTATTAATCGTTTTACAAAGATGGAAATAGCTGCGGAAAAAAAAGGGCATAGGCTGGGCAATATGTCGCTGGAAGAAATGGATGCCATGTGGAATGAGATAAAAAAAGAAAAATTGTAATTTGATCAGGATTAAAAACACCGATAATTTTTTTGGGAGAAACGGTTATCTCCTGGTGGCCTCGGCCTGGCTGTTTACTTTATCATTTATTATAGATAATTACTGGAGTGGTAATTCTACGATTAAAACCGTACAAAAAACGATACAAAGGGACATTCTAAGAAAACAAAAAAAAATCCAGGCCTTTTTAAATGACACCGTTTTAATAAATAACATAATTAACCACAGTTATACTGAAAAACAACTGGATAACCTTGTTGAAAAGGAGTATTTCGTTTTTATTTACAAGGTTACTCCTTTTGAATCACCTTCTCCCGTATTCTGGAATACCCAGATAATTGAGCCCGAGTCAACGGCACTGGATGTTCCGGATGGTATACGATTTCAAAAGTTTATAAACGGCTGGTATGTCGTTAGCAAAAAATCTTATGAGAATAAAAGCGGGCTCCTTTATGAAATAGTTTCTCTTATACCTGTGAAGTGGAGTTACTATGTAGAAAACAAATACCTGCATAATTCATTTACGGCCCTTGATAATATTGAAAATAGTTATGATTTAAGCCTGAAACCAACTGGTGCTGCGATAAAAGACATTCGCGGTGAAACGCTTTTTTATATCAAACAGATTAACACTATCGCGTCAAGTGATAATGTTTTTTCACTATTGCTCAGGATTCTTGCCGCTGTACTGGTTCTTTTTTTTATTCATAAGCTTGCCAAATTTTATTTTGAAAGAAAGGGCTTTTGGATTTCCTTCTTAATATTAATTATACCCGTATTACTGCTTAGAATTGCAAGTTATTATTTGCCAATCCCATTAAACTTCCGGCAACTGGAATTATTTGATCCTTCAATTTACGCTTCCAACTTTGTGCTTCCTTCGCTTGGTGATTTGCTTATTAATTCTTTCTTATTTATCTGGATCGTGCTTTTCATCAGGTTTCATTTCCGGTTTAATAGTTCTGATTTCAATTTTAAAACGAATTTCAAAAAATATGTCGCTGTTGGATTTATTTCGCTGGTGATGATTGGTATTACACTTTTGTGTGGCAATATCGTACGCAGCCTTGTATTCGATTCACAGATCTCATTCGATGTAATAAATTTCTTCACCCTGAACATTTACAGCGTTATAGGGTTCATAGTATTGAGCTGCGTTGCCACCGGTTATTTTTTTCTTATTCAAATTCTTTTTCAGCCTGTTAAGGCTGTGATTCAGCCTAGATGGTTTGTTATATATTTATCTATTGCTGTTATTGGCCTGCTTTTTTTGACACTCAGGCTCCACTCTGCACATGCGATTTTCAACTTTAGCCTCCTTGCCTGGCTTTTGTTTTTTATGTTCCTGATCGACAGATCGTTTCTTTCATTACAGGCTTATAACCTCATTTCGTCACGTTTTATTTTCTGGCTTTTTTTCTTCTCTGTTTCTATTACTGCTGCCATCGTAATACAAAACAGGAAAAAAGAACTGGAACAAAGAAAGCATTTTGCTGAGAATCTCGCTAATAAGGCAGATCCGGCGGGGGAGGTGATGATGAACATTATTCTTACAGATTTCCGGAATGAAGTACTGGTTCAGCTTTTCAACAGATTCAGGAAACCGTCGGATAACAGGTCGTTAAAAGATAGCCTCGTAAATGAGAACTTTACAGGTTACCTCAATAAATACGACACGAAGATTTATACTTTTACTGTAAATGAACTTCCGCTTTATAACGATGATTCCATTAATTTCAATTCTTTAAATACTATTGTACAAACACAGGGAAAGCCAACAGGAATACCGGGGCTTTATTATTATGATGTGTCATACGACCGTTTCAACTACATAAGTAAAAAAGAAATTACGGATACGTTTGGACGAAGGCTGGGCTATCTTTTTATAGTTTCGAAACCAAAGAAATATAAAAGTGATGCGCTATATCCCGAACTTTTTTCGAAAGGAAATGCCAATTCTATAGAAAGCTCATCAGTGTATGCTTTTGCTGTTTATAACAACCGGCAACTCAACACCAGCAATAACGATTATCCGTTCCCAACAACCATTGACCCCACTTCATTTACATATAATGAATTTCGTACAGTAAATAAAAATGGATATGAGGAACTGTGGTACAGGGCCAATGAGGATAAGGTTATTGTGATAGCGCGCCAGGATAATTTTTTCATTGAATCTATTACGCTCTTCGCGTATTTATTTTGTTCATTTTTAGTGATCACCATTATTTTTAATCTTCTGAATAAATTAGTTGGGGGCAAAATTGCATCGGAAGATTTCAGATCTTTCTGGCAATTTACCATTCGCAACCAGGTGCATGGAACTATTATCACCATAAGTATTTTTTCTTTCCTGGTAATTGGAGTAACGACCATACTCTTTTTTATAAGCCGTTACCACAGCAACAACCGTGAAAAGCTCAGCCGGACTATTCATGTTATGGAAAATGAGATCCGGAATTCGATTGATACCATATCAATGTCCGAGATCAGGTCAATAAATTTCGATTCGCTGCCCAATGGTAAATTGGAAGAGATCATTAATAAGGTGGCAGGTATTCACGCAGCAGATATAAATCTTTACGACCTGAATGGAGACCTTAAAGTTTCATCGTTACCGCTGCCTTATAAAAAGGGAATCGTAAGCGAAAAAATGGAACCGGTTGCATTTTTTCATTTGAGCAAATTGAAGGATGTTCAGTTTTTCCAGGAGCAACAGATAGGCAGTCTTGAATACCTTAGTAATTACGTGCCTGTAAGAAATGAAAAAGGTAAAGAATATGCTTACCTCAATATCCCTTACTTCGAATCGCAGAATAATCTCCAGGATGAAATCTCTAATTTCCTGGTGACGATTATTAACCTCAATGCTTTTATATTTCTCGTTGCAGGAATCATTGCATTGTTTATTACAAACCGTATTACCAGGTCATTTTCCCTCATAAGCGATAAAATGAAAGAAGTGAACCTTGAAAAAACAAATGAAGAGATCATATGGACCCGCAAGGATGAAATCGGGGAGCTGGTAAACGAATATAATAAAATGGTTAAGAAACTGGATGTGAGTGCTCAACTGCTTGCAAAAAGTGAAAGAGAAGGTGCATGGCGTGAGATGGCCCGCCAGGTTGCGCATGAAATTAAGAACCCGCTTACGCCTATGAAACTCAATTTGCAATACCTGCAAATGGCTATTGATAATAATTCACCCGAGGTTAAAAATATATCATTGTATGTTGCCAATGTTTTGCTGGAGCAGATAGAACACCTGTCCCAGATAGCCAGTGATTTTGCGCAGTTTGCTTATATTGGTAATTCAAAAAATCAACTTTTTGATATCAATCGTACACTTATTAATGTTGCGTCTCTCTATTCGACAGATGAAAAGATGCAGATAAATACGCATTTGTATCCTTATGAAATAATCATTGAAGCAGATAAAACACAAATCAACAGGCTGTTTACAAATCTTTTGCAAAATGCGGTGCAATCTGTTCCCGAATCGAGGAAATCGATAATTGACATAAGAAGCAGGCTATCGGTAAAAGCAGTAACTGTTTCTATAAAAGATAACGGGAATGGCATCCCGAAGAAAATGTATAATAAAATATTTACACCCAATTTTACCACAAAAACTTCCGGTACGGGGCTGGGGCTGGCAATGTGTAAAGGAATAGTTGAAAAACTTAATGGAAAAATATGGTTTGAAACCAAAGAAGGGGAATGGACCATATTTTTTGTAGAACTGCCGGTGGCTGAAGTGTGATTATATATTTTTCTTCTTCTTCCGCGCTTTTAAAAAGGATTCAAAATCCTCTAAATTAGTACTGCTAAGATTCTTTTTTGCAGTAACCATGCCTTTTTGAGCGACCAGTACTCCATACCTGGTATTGTCAAATTCTTCGATGGCGTGAGAATCCGGATCAATAGAAACCAACACATTTTTGGACATTGCATACTCAAGCCATTGCCACCTCATATCGAGCCTCCGCGGATGTGCGTTTATTTCAATTACAACATCATTTTCTGCACATGCAGCAATAATTCTTTTATGGTCAACCGGGTATCCTTTACGGCTTAACAACAGCCTCCCAGTCATGTGGCCAAGAATAGTTGTGTACGGGTTCGCAATAGCATTCAACAACCGCATCATTGCTTTTTCTTCGGTCATTTTTAAATTGGAATGAACCGAGGCTATCACAAGGTCAAATGTTGAAAGTATATTATTGGTATAATCAAGGCTGCCATCATTCAGAATGTCGCTTTCGATACTTTTGAAAATTTTGAATGGTGCTAGTTTTGAATTAAGTTCTTCAACCAGCTGGTGCTGGGCTTTTATTTTTTCTTCGCTAAGCCCCTGCGCATAAAATGCCGATTTACTGTGATCGCTTATTACAAGATATTCATACCCTTTCGTAATACATGCATTGGCAAGCTCTTCCAGTGTGTTGGACCCGTCACTCCAGTTGCTATGGCAATGAATAATTCCTCTTATATCACCGGGCTGAATTACGGCGGGTATTTTTCTTTCTTTTGAAAGCCCTATAATACTTCCGTATTCTCTAAGGTAAAGGGGAATAAATTGCAAGCGGGTTGCCGTAAATAGTGCTTCGTCATCACGGGCGTTTTGCATTTCCTCTCCGGGAAAGTTTTCATGGAACGATTTAATAAATTCAGCAGACCCGCTGGTTTCAAAAATTCTTTGCTGCAGGGTTTTTTCGTCGGCAGTATATAGCTTTACTTTTATCCCGTCATTGTATTTGTATAATAAATATTGACCGGTACTTTCTAAAAATGTAAACCCGGGAATGATGGTAAGTTTTTCAGAAATAATTTCAGCCGGAAAGGGAATTACAAATTCAAGTTCTTCGAGAGTTTCAGCTTGCCTTGCAAAAGCTCCTGTGATTTTTATTTTATCTGATGAAAATATTTTATGAAATAATTTTTCTATAGCAATTGCGGTTTGCTCTGCCTGCGCATATAAATAATTTCCTTTTTGATTGAGAAAAAATTTAATTGATTCAATTACATTATCCTGTGTTTTTTTTCCGAAGCCTTTTAAAAGGGATAACCTGTTTTCATGACAGGCATATAAAAGCTCCCCGATATTTTCCACATTCATTTCTTTCCAGATGATAGAAATTTTTTTCGGACCGATGCCTTTAATCTTCATCATTTCAAGAATTCCTTCAGGAGTTTTGGAAACTAATTCATCCAGGATTTTCATGTTTCCAGCCTCTTTTAGCTCTAAAATCTTTTTTCCGATGGCATCGCCAATGCCATTAATTGAAAAAATTTTCCCGGATGAAAGCGTTTGTAGCTCCACCGTTAGTTGCTCAATTTTGTATGCAGCAATTGAATATGTTTTCGATTTAAAACTGTTTTCGCCGTGTATTTCCATCAATTTGGAAAGCAGGGAAAACCGTTTTGCCATTTCATTATTATCCATAAATCAAATGTAAAAACCGAAGATAGAAATATTAAATATTTTTCTTAAAAAAATTTTATAAGCACTGAAACCATTGCTGGTGGCTTCTTTCGAAGTAAGCATTGCATTAATAAAAAAAGTCCCGGAACTTCCGGGACTTCTTGATATTTTGCTGTAGAAATAATTTACTACTTCTTTTTTGCAGCTTTCTTAGCAGCTTTTTTTGCAGGAGCAGCTTTTTTAGGAGCAGCCTTTTTTGCAGGAGCAGCTTTTTTTGCAGCAGCTTTTTTAGGAGCAGCTTTTTTTGCTTTTGCCATGTTTTTAGAATTTAATTGTTAGTAAATAATAATTAAAATTAAAAACATTTTTTTAAATGCCAAAAATTATTTATGAAACTAAGCTGTAGCTGCAAGAGGATTCACAGAAACAAATGTCTTATCGCCCTTTGTTTTTCTGAATTCTACAACACCATCTGTCGTTGCGAAGATGGTAAAATCTTTTCCAAGACCAACATTTTTTCCCGGATGATAAACGGTGCCGCGCTGACGAATAATAATGTTACCTGCGATAGCAGCCTGGCCGCCAAATATTTTTACACCTAATCTTTTGCTTTGTGAATCGCGGCCGTTTTTTACTGAGCCTTCACCTTTTTTATGAGCCATAATTTTAAAAATTAAAAATTATAATTTTAAAAAATGATACTATTGAAAATGTGTATCATTTTTTGCATGATTTTATTTATGCGATGTCTGTAACTTTTATATGAGTGTATTGAGTACGATGGCCATGTTTTTTTCTAAAGCCTTTTCTTCTTTTCATTTTAAATGCGATTACTTTTTCGCCTTTCACCAATTCATTTACGATCTCTGCCTTCACGATAACTTTAGCATCTGCACCTAAGGAAATTTTCCCTTCATTGTCGTGCAAGAGAATTTCAGTGAATTCAATTTTATCACCTGTCTCACCTGTAAGATGTGGTACATATAAGCTTTGACCGGGCTGAACTTTAAACTGCTGACCTGCGATTTTTATAACTGCGAACATAATTACCAAATTTTGGAGTGCAAATGTAAGGGATTTGTAGTTAAAATTCCCTGCTTTCAGCATGAATAATGTTCAATTTTCCAATTTTAGGTTAAATTCCACCTTATTTTAATGATACAGGAAGCTGGAAACGGCTACATTCTTCTATTCATGATACTTTTCGTAGTAAAGTCTTAAACCTTTTATGTGAAACTTTTGCAAAAGATATCACGTCTTTTTTTCAGTATTTATGGATTTTCCGTTTTCCTTGTATTGATGTTTTTGCTCCTGCCTTTTTTTATGATTTCTTTTTTATTGAATCCAGTGAGAGGCGGAAATATTTTATACAAGATCTGCCGTTTTTGGGCCGATGCTTTCTTTTTTTTTATAGGGATAAGACATACCAATATTTACGAGGAACCGCATGCAATTCATAAGGAATATATTTTTGTAAGCAATCATATTTCATACCTTGATATTCCCATGATGATGAAAGCAATCAGGCGTCAGCATATTCGTATTTTGGGCAAAGCTGAAATGACCAAGGTCCCCGTGTTTGGATATATATATAAAAAAGGCGCTGTGTTGGTAAACCGGGAAAATGCAAGAAAAAGAGCCGAGAGTGTAAAGCACCTGATTTTTTTTCTGCACAGGAAGATTTCAGTTTTTATCTGCCCCGAAGGAACATTTAACATGAGCAGTAAACCTTTAAAAAGTTTTTATGACGGGGCTTTTCGTATCGCAATTGAAACGCAAAAACCTATACGCCCGATTTTATTTTTAGATACCTATGACAGGCTTAATTATAATAGTATCTTTTCTTTGAACCCCGGGAAATGCCGTGCTGTCTATCTTCCGGAAACTTCGACTGAAGGATTGGTGATGCGTGATGTAGCGGTATTACGGGAAAAAATTTACAGGCAAATGGAAGATGGATTAATACGCTACCATGCAGGTTGGATCAAATAAATAAGAAATAAGAAATCAGGGATCAGGAATCAGGAAGTTCAGGAGATTTTATTTTGCTTCGCTGTCCCAATGGGTTTAGAAATATTGGCCATTAATTCGTTTGCGTCTTTAAAAGCTATTTTGATTTTTTTTATAAGCAATCCCGGGCTTTTCAATTATTATTCGGGATTGGCTTTTGATTCTTATTGCCCATGACTTACTAATTTCCTGTTACTAATTTCTGATTTCTTATTTAAACCGCCTTTACCAGTTTGAATTTATATTTGTATAAATGATAACTGAAAATTTGCGTGAGCAAAATTTATTTAAGGAAATTAACCAGCCAGCCAATGTGTGGATTGAAGTTATTCTCCCTCTTGCCATTCCTAAAACCTATACTTATTCGGTGCCACCATACCTTAATAGTAAAATACAGGTGGGGTGCCGCGCAGAGGTTGTTTTCGGCAAAAACAAAAAGTATGCAGGCATCATAAAATCTTTAACTAAAATAAAGCCGGCGTACGAAGCAAAAAATATTATAAGTATTATAGATGAGGAGCCAATTGTTTATCCGCAACAATTAGCGCTTTGGAAATGGATAAGCGCATATTATATGTGTAGTGAAGGAGAAGTTATGGCTGCTGCATTACCGACGCATTTAAAATTAAGTAGTGAGGCAATTTTAATTTATAATGAAGAATATGGGGATGATTTTTCTGAACTTGATAATGAGGAATATCTTATAGCGGAAGCGTTGCTTATAAAAAAGGAGCTGAAGCTAACAGAGGTTCAGCTGGTGGCAGATATTGTGCATGTTTACCCGCTTATAAAACGCCTCATCGATAAAAAAGTTTGTTTTGTGTGGGAGGCCTTTACTGAAAAGTATAAAGAGAAAAAAGAAAGTTATGTATTGTTAAATCCTGCATACAGTAACGATGAAATGCTGAGCGACCTGATGAACAATTTAAAAGCTCCGAAGCAAATGGAGCTGCTGCTGAGTTTTTTGCACCTTATAAAGACGGAAGGCGAGGTTTCCCAGAGTACCCTGTTAAAAAAATCGGGGGCTTCAAGTTCTCAATTGAAAGGGCTCGTGGATAAAAATTTTCTCCTGGTAGAAAAACGCAGCGTTGACAGGCTCAGGAGCCTTCCAAAAAAAATGGACGTGAGCTTTGAACTCAATAGCTTCCAGGAAAAGGCCCTAACTGAAATTGAAGCTGCGTTGGATAAAAAAGACGTGTGCCTTTTGCATGGAATTACCAGCAGTGGCAAAACACAATTATATATTAAGCAAATTGAAAAATTTATTAATGATGGGAAACAGGTGCTGTATCTTCTTCCTGAAATTACACTAACGGCGCAAATTATACGAAGATTGCAATTGAATTTCGGCGGAAATATTGCCATTTATCATTCAAAGTTTAACAACAATGAAAGGGTAGAACTCTGGAACAAGATAAAAACAGGTGAGCTAAAAATTATCCTCGGCGCAAGAAGCGCCCTGTTCCTTCCTTTTAAAAATCTTGGATTGATAATTATTGATGAAGAGCACGATCCTTCTTTTAAACAGCAGGAGCCGGCTCCAAGATATAATGCACGCGACACAGCGGTATTTTACGCGTCACTTTTCAAAGCTAAAGTTTTGATGGGAAGCGCCACACCTTCCATCGAAAGTTTTTACAATGCGTTAAAAGATAAATATGCCCTGGTAACTCTTTCTGAAAGATATGGCGGGGTGAAATTACCAGAGATAAGAATTATTGACACCAAAACTGTCGCTGCTTCAAAAAAAGGAAAAGTAATGATCTCCCCGCAACTGAAAGCTGCCATAGAAAATGCTTTGCAAAACGATCGCCAGGTTATTCTTTTTCAAAACCGCCGCGGTTATACTCCTTTTTTAATTTGCGGAACCTGTGGTTTTATTCCGCAATGTGAGAACTGCGCTGTTACATTGACATTGCACAAATATTCAAATAAGCTGCATTGCCATTATTGTGGAAATACGTATCCAAAGCTAACGACCTGCCCCGCCTGCGGTAGTGTGAACTGGATGGAGAAAAATTTTGGTACCGAGAAAATCGAGGAAGAGCTTACCGAAGATTTTCCTCATAACAGGATTGCACGCATGGATGTAGATGCAGTGAAAGGGAAAAATGCGCATGATACCTTGATAAAATTATTTGAACAACACCGGATTGATATTCTTGCGGGAACACAAATGGTTGTGAAAGGCCTGGACTTTGAAAAGGTGAGCCTCGTTGGAATTCTTGATGCAGATGGCCTGCTTAGCTTTGCCGATTTCAGGGTTAATGAACGCGCATTCCAGCTCATGGAACAGGTGAGTGGGAGAGCGGGGCGTAAAACCGAACAAGGGCTTGTGCTGATCCAGGCATCGAAAATTAATCACCCGGTTTTGTCATTTGTACAGCATCACGATTATCAGAAGTTTTATGAAAATGAAATCGCCATGCGGAAGCAATTTTTTTATCCGCCATTCAGCCGGCTTATACGTCTCACTTTGAAACATAAAATAAAAGAGCTTGTGCAGGAAGCTGCGGAAGTGCTCGGAGGTTCATTGAAAAAGGATTTTGAAAATTTAGTGGGCCCTGCAGCGCCGGTGATCAACAGGATACGAAGCATGTATTTGATGGAAATATTGCTTAAGCTGCCAAAAGATGCTGCACACATCCAGGCTCAGAAAAAAGTGATTGGTAATTATATGGATCTTTTAAAAGCAGAAAAGAGATTTCGAAGCGTAGTGATAATTGCTGATGTAGATCCTGTTTGATATAACAGGTATCAGGAAGCAGGTAGCAGGTATCGGGAATGAAGTATCGGGTATCGGGTGTCAGGTACCAAGTATCAAGTATCTGGAATCCAGTATCAAGTATCTGGAATCCAGTATCCAGTATCCAGTATCAAGTATCAAGTCGCAAATATGCAGGTTCAGGAAAATTTTAAACTCAGAAAGTATAATACATTTGGCATCGATGTATCAGCGAAGTATTTTTCCACATTCACTTCTTTAGAAGAGCTTGAACTACTTTCTGAAGATTCAAAAAATATGGGGCGTGCGATGATTCTTGGTGGAGGAAGCAATATCCTGTTTACAAAAAACTTTGACGGCTTACTATTGAAAAATGACATTCCCGGTATAGCCGTTGTTAATGAAGATGATGACTATGTATATGTAAAGGCTGGTGCAGGCGTTAACTGGCATAGTTTTGTTATGCATTGTGTGGATCATAATTATGGCGGGATAGAAAACCTTTCTCTTATTCCCGGGAATGTGGGTGCTTCTCCTATGCAAAATATCGGGGCTTATGGCGTAGAAATAAAAGATGTTTTTTATGAACTCGAAGCTTTTCATATGCAGGACAAGGTGCAGCAGATTTTTTCCATTGGTGATTGCAAATTTGGTTATCGTGAAAGTATTTTCAAGAAAAAGTATAAAGGAATGTTTGCCATATTAAACGTCACTTTTCGTCTTAGGAAAAATCCCGTTTTCAATATTTCTTATGGGGCTATTGAAGAAGAATTACAAAAAATGCACGTTGATGCATTAAGCATCAGAGCCATATCTGCCGCGATTATTAACATTCGAACTTCAAAATTACCAGATCCTTCTTTAACTGGAAATGCAGGAAGCTTTTTTAAAAACCCGGTTATTACAAAACACGAATTACATAAATTAAATGAATGGGAAAAATCCGGAGCCGAAATGCCTTTTTTTAAAATTGATGAAGAAAGTTTTAAAATTCCGGCGGGCTGGCTTATTGAACAATGCGGCTGGAAAGGTTACAGGAAGGGAGATGCAGGCTGTTACGAAAAACAGGCTTTGGTTTTAGTAAACTATGGAGGTGCAAACGGAAAAGAGATCTTGGATTTAAGCGAAGAAATAAAAACCTCTGTGCGGGAAAAATTTGGAATAACATTAGAAACGGAAGTGAATATCATTTAAGTATTTTTTATGCAGCGTATCCATATATTAACCTGTCTGATCTCAAACTGCTTATATGAAAAAAATAATACTTTTCTTACTAATTACTATAACTACCAGGCAGCTTTTGCGCAGGATAAAATTTATAAATTGAAGGGCCCTGTTGTTAAGGCCAAAGTAATTGAAATTGGCACGGACGAAATTAAGTACAGATTGTTTGACAGCCCGGATGGCCCTATATACGTTGTAGACAAATCTACTTTGAACAGGATTGAATTTGCCGATGGCAGGGTGGAAAAATATAAGGTTAGTTATAAAGATTCGCAGAACTATGAAGGACAATTGACTAAGGCTGTTAAAATTAATTTTCTTGCGCCATTATTAGGGTACTCGCAATTTTCTTTTGAAAAATCAGTTTCTCCTCTAAAAAGTTATGAATTTGGAGTGGGAATTATCGGCGCAGGAAAAAATTACCAGATAAATGATTATTATATCAACGGGCAATACCAGCCCTACAAGAGAAATGCCTTTGGAGGATTTGTTGAAGCGGGGTACAAATTTAATAAGCTTCCAAACTTTTTTGGCAAAGGAGTCAGGATGACTCATATCATGCAGGGCAGTTAGGTAAAGCCAACGGCTACTCTTGGCTTTTATAGTGATAATGCATTAAATTTTAAGACAGGTAGACCTGTGCTTGAAAAAAGGAACAACGTTTTTGGGGCAATCATTTTAAATTTTGGACATCAATGGGTATTTGGAGATAAGTTCCTGATAGATATATATTATGGCCTTGGCTATGCATTTGACAATGTGAAAGATGATAATAACGGGAATTATTCAGATGATATTTACAATCATTTTGTTATTCAAAAAGCAGGGCCGGGGGCTAACCTGGGTTTAAGCGGTGGCATAAAGGTCGGGCTACTCATTAAATAGATAATTTGTGAGGTAAACTTCAAAACAGGATACCTCTTTCGCTATATAACGTCAAAGGGAAAAACAAACCCTTTTATACAATTGCGTGGTTGCATTTTCATTTTGCCTTTTAGTATCAAACAAAGATTCATATTCTGAAGCCCAGCGATTCATAATAAATTATTTTGTTGGCGCCTTCTTGTAAGGATATGATTCTTATACAAAACTGATAAAGATTTTTGGCCTGGAAAGTATACCCTTTCGGCCTTAATATATTGCCTAAGTATTTTTCAATATTTTCTTTTGCACAGTGATTTGAATTGCTTCGTAATGATTCAAAAAATTATGGCCTGCAATGATTCGGGGTGGAAGAAGTAATATCTTATTTAAAAAACCCTTGCAGACATATTATTAAAAAATGAGATTGCCTGTATAACCGTTATGAATGAAAACGAAGAGTATAAATATGTGCGAGGAGGGCATAGGTTAACTGGCAGAGCGTTGTTATATGTTTCATAGATCATCAACTATAAACAACGTAGAAAACCTTCCCTGATTTGCCGCCTTCTCCAATACAAAATACCGGCGTTTATGGGGTGGAGATAAACAAAGTATAAAAAAAGAAATTTGATGTAGTATTAGAAAGAGAAGTAAATATCATCTAATATTGCCGGAATGCTTATTGGAAGCGCTTTATATTTATTAACCAAAACCAAAACAACGTTATGAAAAAGATCATTGTGCTTTTGCTGATTTCTTCAGCTTTCTTCAATCTTTCTTATGGTCAAAAAGCGGCTAAAGCTGCCTACGCAGAAATAGGAGGTCCCGGCCTTGCCTCTGCTAATTTTGATACACGTTTTGCAAAAACAGAAGATGGTTTGGGCGGCCGCATTGGCATTGGAGGGTTTTCCATAGGCAATGGTGATGGAAGCAATGTAACTATTATAACCGTTCCGGTGGGATTGAACTATTTGATAGGAAAGGATAAAAAAAATTATTTCGAGATTGGTGTAGGGTTTACATATGTGGGCGGAAAAGCAAAGGACGATATTAATTCAGAAAATTTTAACTCAAGCTTTGGGAACATTACCCTGGGATACAGGCTGGCTCCTGAAAGAGGCGGTTTCTTTTTTAAAGCAGAAATAACTCCTGTTTTTGGCAAAGGATTTTTCATTCCGTATTTTGCAGGGATTGGATTTGGGTATAAATTCTAGTGCTGCGCAAGCTGTATTCTGTCGCATGGTTTATAACACAAATTTCAGAGCACGAATTACACGAATGGTGGAATTTTTAGTAATCGTGTAATCTATTTTGCGTCTTTTTATTCTTAACATAACACTAAAATATTTTCACCATAAAAAAGCCGGATAATTACTCCGGTTTTTTCTTTATTTAAAATCTTCATCATCCAGTTCTTCATCCCTGAAAGATTGCGGGCTTAAATTAAGCATACTTCCCATCAGATCTTTAAATTCGATTTTTCCTTCCACTACTTTTTTACTTATAAGAGAATAAGTAGAGAGCCCATGTAAAACAAATTCCATCAGTAATGCATTTTCTTTTGCATTGGCATTGGGAAAATGTTTTTTTACCAGGCCATATAAGCCATCAACCTTATACAATAACTGGATCTTATCTTCATCTTTCAACCCAAAAAAAAGATTTAAATGATTGCCCGTATCAAACCAGCGGATAATTGCTTTATAAGGATTTTCATCCACCACCCCATCTTTTACTTTTTTCTTTTTAAATGTTTCCGGGTTGGGGAAATAAACAGCAAACCTGGTGCGGATAGCTTTCTCCATTAAATTGTAAGCAACCTGGTAAGGGCCTTCCTGCTCACCTTCATACACCAATTCAATTTTGCCCGTTATTGATGGGATGATGCCAGAAAGATCGCTAATCCATACCTGGGTTTCTTTCTCTTTATTCATAATCGCCCGGCGCTCTGCAGCACTTACTGCATTTTCATAAGCAGCAATAGTAAGCCTTGCAGAAATGCCGCTTTTTTTATCAACATATTCGCTGGCACGGGCTTCAAATGATACCTGCTCAATTAGCCGTTTTACAAGATCACTTACATTTATTTTTTTCATCTGGTCCTCATGAATTTCTGCTTCCTGTTCTGTAATTGATAACGCTGTCTCAATAGTTACAGGGTAATGGGTAAGTATCTGGCTCTCGATCCTGTCTTTAAGCGGAGTTACGATGGCACCCCTGTTTGTATAGTCTTCAGGGTTTGCTGTAAAAACAAACATGATGTCCAAGGGCAATCTTAGTTTGAACCCTCTTATTTGTAAATCACCTTCTTCTAAAATATTAAATAATGAAACCTGTATTCTTGCCTGTAGATCGGGTAATTCATTTATAACAAATATACCCCGGTTGCTCCTGGGGATTATACCATAATGGATCACTCTTTCATCGGCATAACTTAACTTTAAATTTGCTGCTTTAATGGGGTCGATATCGCCTATGAGGTCGGCAACGCTTACATCGGGAGTGGCAAGCTTCTCTCCATAGCGGCTGCTTCGGTGCAGCCATTCGATTGGTGTATCATCGCCATGTTCAACAATCAGATCTTTTGCATATTTACTCAGTGGTTTAAAAGGATCATCGTTGACTTCACTTCCCCGGACTATAGGAATATATTCATCCAGCAAATCTGTCATTTGCCTTGCCATGCGTGTTTTTGCCTGGCCACGTAATCCTAAAAACAAGATGTTATGCCTCGATAATAAAGCTCTTTCAGTATCAGGAATCACAGAATCTTCGTAACCGATGATGCCCGGAAATGTAATTTCCTTTTTGGTGATCTTTTTTATAAGATTATCACGCAGTTCTTCTTTTATAGATCTTGATTTGTAGCCGCTTTCTTTTAGTTCGCCTAAGGTTTTTATTTTTTCAATATTCATCATTTTTTATTTGTTCTGTTATTGTAATGTTTTAATAAATGTTTCATCTTTCTTTCACAAATTTACTAACGTATAATCAGTGATATTGTTTGTTTTCAATTTTACCTGGTGCACCCACAAAAGGCAAAAAATATTAAAAGAAAAACTAAATATTTCTTCACGTTTCTATTTTAATAAACCTGGGAATAAATTATTATTCGATTTGAGTTTGAATGCAAGAATTGATTTTTTGAGTCAGGAATAGCAATTACTTTGGTTTAATTCTCCAGGTGTTGTAAAAAAATTATTTTCTTATAAGTTAAACCTCGTTTATTTTTTTCTTTCAATCAACAATAGTTCATCGCAATGCGATGACTAACTCTTTACTAAAGGTTCTTTTCAGAATATTATCCATCTGCAGACTTCGTTATGCATTTCCCGTCAATATACCGTCTTCCTTTTCCCGCTTTCAAAATCTTTAAAAATAAAAGCGCCGAGCCTGTCAAGAGAAGCAAAGAACGCTTTGCCGTTATTGGTTTCAGTAAATTCTGTAACAAACCTTTGAAGATAAGGGTCGCTGGCGATCATAAAAGTTGTGATGGGTATTTTTATTTTTTTACATTGGGCAGCCAGGTTCATACACCTGTTTAATATCCTCCTGTCAACTCCAAAACTGTTTTTATAATATCGGGTTCCAATTTTAAGGCAGGTAGGTTTTCCGTCTGTTATCATAAAGATCTGCTTATTCTGATTTTTTCTTCTTCTTAAAATATCCATTGCCAGTTCAAGGCCTGCAACTGTATTGGTATGATAGGGCCCAACCTGTAAATAGGGAAGGTCCTTAATTTCTACCGTCCATGCATCATTTCCAAAGACTACAATATCAAGCGTGTCTTTAGGATATTTGGTCGTAATAAGTTCACTCAGCGCCATTGCAACTTTTTTTGCCGGTGTTATCCTGTCTTCGCCATACAAGATCATACTGTGCGAAATGTCAATCATAAGAACAGTAGAAGTTTGCGCTTTAAAGTCGGTTTCCCTTATTTCAAGATCATTTTCATGCATGGTGAAACTGTCAATGCCGTGATTGATTTGAGCATTGCGGATAGATTCTGTAAAATCGATTTGCTCGAGCGTATCACCAAACTGGAAAGGACGTGTTTCGGGATTGATCTCATCGCCACCGCCGGGTTTAAATGTATTATGATTTCCCTGTTTTGTTTTTTTAAGCTTTCCAAAAATCTCTTCAAGGCTGCGCTTACGTATTCCCTGTTCTGTTTTGGGAGTTATTTTTATTTCTCCATTGCGCCGGTTCTCATCTATGTAACCTTTATCCTTGAGATCTTCGATAAAATCACCCATTCCATACTCATCATTGGTGAGGTCGTATTCTTTATCAAGCTCAGTAAGCCAGCTCAATGCTTCTCCCACATCGCCACTTGTATAAGTAAGCAATTGCATGAAAAGATCCAGGAGCTTTTCAAAAGAAGACTTATTATTTTGATTCGGATCGTATTTTGAGAAATTATGGCCAATCATTAGATTCGGTTTTTTGTTTTTTAGACCCCGGATTTCATTTTTGCATCTTTCAATTCAACTTTGAGCAGCATCTCCTAATCCCTAACAAGTTCAGGACAGGCTCTCTTCGAAGAAAAAGTATCTTAAGTACTATGAACTTCACCTGAACTGTCGGAGCCTCACCCCAACCCCTCTCCCGAAGGAGAGGGAACTATCTTACCATGCACACTTTGAACATTGAACATTGAACATTGAACATTGAACATTGAACATTGAACATTGAA
>JBDTZL010000295.1:0-7492 GCA_040005125.1 Ginsengibacter sp. | reverse complement strand
TCGTAACAGATTTTCCCACAAAGCCGCTAAGTGCACTAAGAAAAATACTTTGTGTTCTTCGTGCCTTTGCGGGATATTTTTTGGATTGTTGCGTTAAAAAGTTGAACATCAAAATAAAAAAATTAAATTGTAAAAAATTACAATTAAAATTTATGAAGTATTCTTTAGGTTTAATTTTATTATTAATGATCTTTCCGACATTTTTGCAAGCCCAGGACTGGCCAAACCTGGCTCGTTACAAAGATGAAAATACAAAGGTTGGCTTGCCCGCAGCAAATGAAAGCCGTGTCGTGTTTATGGGCAACTCAATCACGGAGGGCTGGAGCAAACTAATGCCCGAATTTTTTTCCGGAAAGCCTTACGTCAACCGCGGTATCAGCGGGCAAACAACTCCTCAAATGCTGATCAGGTTCAGACAGGATGTGATTGCCCTTAAACCAAAGGTTGTGGTAATACTTGGTGGTACCAACGACATTGCCGGTAACACCGGCCCTTCAACACTTGAAATGATAGAAGACAATATTGCCTCGATGGCAGTTCTTGCAAAAGCAGCAAACATCCAGGTAATTCTTTCATCGGTGCTTCCTGTATACGATTACCCTTGGAAGCCAGGGCTACAACCTGCTGAAAAAATTGTTACGCTAAATCAATGGATAAAAAACTATGCACAGGAAAATGGTTGTATTTATCTCGATTACTATTCATCTTTTGTTGATGATCGTAAGGGTATGAAAACTGAATTTTCGGAGGATGGTGTACACCCGAACGCGGAAGGTTACAAGGTAATGGCAATTCTTGCTGAAAAGGCAATTGCTTTGGCTTTGAAAAAATAATAAACCTTTTTGAGTCACGTGCCCTTCATAAATTGCATTTAAATATTTTATATTTGAAGTAAAAAAGGCGAATTATAAAACTTACCTCGTGACCAGTTCGCCAAACACTTAACCGCAGGCAATATAACAATCATTATTTCATTTCTTAATTAATACAATTTATGTATGAAAAAAATTCTCATTCTTATTTTTGGATCATTAGCTATGTTAACGGATAATCCAACTGTTATGGCTCAGACCCCTGTGTTTAATCATACCACCGTGTATGTGGTTAACCTTGATAAGAGTACCAGTTTTTACAAAGATGTAATGCAATTAGAAATAATACCCGAGCCTTTCAAAGATAACAAGCACACCTGGTTTAAAGTAGGAGAGCACGGGCAGCTTCACGTGGTAAGCGGGGCGGCGGCAGTTTCACCTCACGACATTAATATTCACCTCGCCTTTCGCGTTCCATCACTACCCGATTTTATGAAACACCTTGACCAATTCCAGGTAAAATATGGGAACTGGAAAGGAGATACTAAAGCCCCGCAGTTGCGGCCGGATGGGATTCAGCAAATTTATTTCCAGGATCCGGATGGTTACTGGATCGAGGTGAATGATGACAAGTTTTGAAAATATTAGCTGGAGCTGAAAAGTTAATCTTCTTTCATTACTAAGTACAGAAAGCAGGCAAATCAGGTAAAAATATTATCCTAAATATTTTACAATGAGCAAAACTCTCTCACTTCCGCCGCTGCCTCTTGAAGAATGGGAGCAAACAAAAATCACGCTCCATCTCTACCTGCAGATACTCGGTAAAATTCAGCTTGCATTGATGCCCCGCAAAAATCATTGGTGGAATATTACAGATCTTATTTGCCCAACCGGCATCACAACACACGATGTTCCTTACCAGGATGACAAGGAGACTTTCCAGGTTACCTTAAATATATTACAGCACCAGGTTGAAGTACATACCAGCAAAAATGAATATGAGTCCTTTTCATTACACGACGGGCTGAGTGTTTCGGAATTTTATAAAAGTCTCTTCGGGATTTTTGAAAAATTACATATTGCAGTTAAGATTATTGCAATGCCTTATGATGTACCCGCTGAAAAAAAGCCATTTGCGGAAATTGGTAATTTTCATTTTTACCAGGCAGAATATGTAGAAAGGTTTTGGCGGATCCTGGTTTGGGTGAGCCAGGTGTTTCATAAATTCAGCGGCAGGTGTTATAGTAAAACTTCACCGGTGCAATTATACTGGCACCACATGGATCTTACTGTTACACGATTCTCGGGGAGAAAGGCTCCGGCACTTGCGGGGGAAGCAACCACTGCCAATAAGGATGCTTATTCCCACGAAGTGATCAGTTTTGGTTTTTGGGCCGGCGACGAAAAAATGCGTGCCCCTGCTTTTTATTCTTATACATATCCGTCTCCCGAACGATTGGATCAACAAGCGCTGGAGCCTGCAACTGCAAAATGGGTAGACAATAATGGAAGCCCTATGGCATTACTTATGTACGATGATATCTATGACAAAGAGAATCCTGAAGCGCTTCTGTTAAGTTTCATGGAGAGCGCTTATACAGCGGGTGCTACGCTCGCGGGCTGGAATATAGAAGATTTGAAAGTGCCCGATTTGAAGGATCTTTAGAATCGCCGTGAATAAAGCGCAGCAAGAATATGGGGACATTTTGAAGAATTAAGTGTTAATGAAGAATCTTTATTTATGCTGAAGAACAAAAATGAACAACGTAGATACACAGGTGAACACATAGTTTTTTCTATGTGAAATTCTATGTTACTGTGTGTCTATGTGGTTCCGGTCGGTAAAAATAACTCCTTAACCTGGTGCCGTGTGCGAAAGCTATAGGGGCCACATTGTACCGTTTGCCCGTTATTTCTGAAAAACACAGAGAACGAATTGAAAATACATTACTCCGTTGATTGTAGGAAAAAATCATAGTAGTTTAACAAACATAGTATAGTAGAATCATTTTATTTATCCGGAAAAAATTTGTAAAATGATCATTGTTGAAAGGGTGGTAAAACTTTTTGGGAACACAAAAGCAGTTGATAATATTTCATTTGAAGTAAAGGATGGGGAGAATGTTGTACTACTGGGCACCAGCGGTTGCGGTAAAACAACAACCCTTCGGATGATCAACAGGCTCACTGAGGCTTCTTCAGGAAATATATCTGTTGCCGGAAAAAATATTAAAGACGTATCACAGGAAGAATTGCGGAGAAATATCGGCTACGTGTTGCAGAATAATGGCCTCTTTCCTCATTATACGATTGCTGAAAATATTGCCATTGTTCCGGAATTGTTGAAATGGCCTAAACAAAAAATTGCAACAAGAACTTCGGAATTATTAGACCAGCTTCATCTTCCACAGGATTATTTACTTCTATATCCACAGCAATTAAGCGGTGGGCAGCAGCAAAGAATTGGCCTGGCCAGAGCCCTTGCTGCCGATCCTCCTGTATTGCTGATGGATGAACCTTTCGGGGCTCTTGATGCAGTAACGCGTGCAAGCATCACCAGCGAATTCAGTAGCCTGGAAGTTTTAAAAAATAAAACCATCGTTTTAGTTACCCACGACATCAGGGAAGCATTTCAATTGGGTGATAAAATTTTGTTGATGGATAAAGGAAAGATCATACAGGAAGGAACTCCTGCCGATCTTCTCTTTAATCCGGCCGGCAATTTTGTTACCCGGTTTTTTGAGGATCAGCGTATGCAGCTTGAATTAAATGCAGTTCTGCTAAAGGACATCTGGCCACACCTCGAAACAAAAAATAATCATGAAAATAATGCGGATGTTATTGACCAGGATAAAAGCATCTGGGAAGCATTGGACATTTTATCAGGAAAAAAACAAAATAATCTTACTATAAAAAATTCATCTACCGGCGAAGTAAAGCTGGCAGGATATGATTCATTATTTACTGCGCTTGGCGCATTTAAACAAAACAGGCATGAATGAATCCGGGCAGTCACTTTTTGCATTTATGCGGGAGCAATCAGGCAAAATCTTCGACCAGTTGCTGGCACATATTGGCCTTACTTTTATTTCATTGCTGATAGCTGTGGTTATTGGTGTTCCTTTGGGAATTTTTATTTCTAAAAGAAAAAAATTTTCTGCTCCTGTTTTGGGGTTTACCGGTGTACTACAGACCATCCCCAGCATAGCCCTGCTTGGCTTTATGATTCCATTGCTTGGCATAGGCCCAAAACCCGCAATAGTAGCTTTATTCTTATACGCACTTTTGCCAATCGTGAGAAATACATTTACCGGTATTACGGGAGTCGATGCTACTGTAAGAGACGCCGCTAAGGCTATGGGCATGAGCGGATGGCAGGTACTTACAAAAGTAGAACTGCCTTTAGCCCTTCCCGTTATACTGGCAGGTATTCGTACTGCAACCGTTATAAATGTAGGCGTAGCAACACTTGCAGCTTATATTGCCGCGGGTGGCCTGGGGGAATTTATTTTTGGAGGAATAGCGCTTAACAATACGAACATGATCCTTGCCGGGGCCATTCCTGCAGCTTTGCTGGCTATTTTCTTTGATTTTATTTTATCAAAAGTACAGAAGGTCAATCTTAAAAAACTGCGAAAGGCTTTTTGGTTGCTGCCTGTAAGTATTATTTTTTTCTCTTCTTTTTACCTGTTGCCCGATCTTTATGGAAGTAAAATGCTTGCGGGGTTCACACCGGAATTCATGGGGAGGGAAGATGGTTACCTGGGTCTGAAAAAAGTATACAGGTTAAACATACGCAACGTTGTTATCAGCGATGCTGTTATGTATAAAGCTGCCTACGAAAAAAAATTAGATGTGATCAGCGGGTATAGCACAGACGGGCGTCTTAAAGCTTTTGACCTTGTGGTGCTCAATGATGATAAGGGAATATTTCCGCCTTATTATGTTGCCCCTGTAATTCGTGAAGAAATTTTGCAAAAATACCCGGTGCTTGAAAATGTGCTCAACCAACTGACCGGGCATATTAATGATTCCATAATGACAGAATTAAATTACAGGGTCGATTATTTGAAACAAAGTCCTGAAAAAGTTGCCGAAGATTTTTTGATGGAACAAAGTTTGTATAAAGAACCACAAAATGGTAATGGCGGTACGATAAGGATTGGTTCAAAAATTTTCGGTGAGCAATATATACTGGCATCTATGTACACGATGCTGATTACAGGCAATACGAATTTGCAGGTAGCAACAAAAACGGGCCTGGGCGGAACAAAAATTTGTTTCGATGCTTTAACGAATAACCAGATTGATATGTATCCTGAATACACAGGTACGGCGTTGCTTGTAATTTTGCAAACGCCTGGTTCTGTAGTCATGGCAATGAATGGTAACAAAGAAAAAGTGTATAATTATGTTCAAAGCCGGTTTCATGAGAAATATAATTTGAAATGGCTAAAACCTGTAGGGTTTAACAATTCTTACGCTTTAATGATGCGCAGGGAACAATCGAAACGAATAGGCGTTAATAGTATATCTGATCTCAAAAATTATCTTGATAAAAAATAATTAATGAACCTTTTAGAAAAATATACCGCGGTAAGAAAACATACGGAAGAGATATGTAAACCACTTAAAACAGAAGACTACGTGGTTCAACCCATTGCTGATGTCAGCCCTCCCAAATGGCACATCGGGCATACAACCTGGTTTTTTGAAACTTTTGTTTTGAAACCCAATATGGAGAAATATGAGGAATTTGATCCACAATATAATTATGTATTTAACAGCTATTACGAAACTGTAGGCGCCAGGGTGATCCGTACCGACAGGGGAAATTTAAGCAGGCCATCTGTTGAAGATATCTATAAGTTTCGCAGATACGTTGATCATGCGATGAATGAATTTTTACAAAATGTGTCCTCAAAAGAGCTGGAAGAAATAATTGTGCTCGGCCTCAATCATGAACAACAACATCAGGAACTTTTATCAACCGATATAAAATATATTCTAGGTAATAATCCTTTGTTCCCTGCATACATGCCTTCGTCAAACGGAAAGGAAAATTTCAGGGAGGAAAAAAAGGAGGCGTTCACAAAAATTGAACAAGGGATCTATGAAATTGGTTATAATGGTCATGATTTTTGTTTTGACAACGAATTAAGCAGGCACCAGGTATTCCTGCAGGATTTTAGTATTGCCAGTGATTTGGTGACCAACGGAGAGTTTATTGAATTTATAAATGCGGGAGGTTATAAAAATTTTAATTACTGGCATGCAGAAGGATGGGACTGGGTAAAAAATAACAATATAAATTCCCCGTTATACTGGCATTGGATTGATGGAGAATGGCATCACTATACATGGCATGGATTGCAAAAGGTTACTATGAATGAAACGCTATGTCATATAAGTTTTTATGAAGCATCTGCCTATGCGTCATGGAAAGGATTAAGACTGCCTACAGAATTTGAATGGGAGATTGCGGCGCAACAGTTTGAATGGGGGAAAAGATGGGAGTGGACCGAAAGTGCTTACCTGCCTTACCCGGGGTTTAAGAAAGCTCCCGGTGCAATTGGTGAATACAATGGGAAATTTATGGTGAATCAAAAAGTATTGCGTGGTGCATCAGAAGTAACACCAGAGAGTCATAGCCGTATTACCTATCGTAATTTTTTTCATCCTCATTTGCGCTGGCAGTTGACGGGTATAAGATTGGCACAATAATAACAGGTGACCTAAAATCAATGTGATGAATCAATTTCTACAGGATGTTTTAATGGGTTTACAGTCAACTCCAAAATGGTTGCAGTCAAAATATTTTTATGACAAGGCGGGAGATGAATTATTTCAAAAGATCATGGATTGTGAAGAATATTATCTTACCAATTGTGAGATGGAAATTTTTTCAACCCAAACTTCTCAGATTGCAGATATTATCATTGATCAGCACCGCAACTTTGACGTTGTAGAGCTGGGCCCGGGGGATGCTGTAAAGTCAGTATTCCTACTGAAAGAACTGGTAAATAAAAATGCAGTCTCCACTTATTTCCCTGTTGATATT
Source organism: Ginsengibacter sp. (assembly GCA_040005125.1). Lineage (GTDB taxonomy): Bacteria > Bacteroidota > Bacteroidia > Chitinophagales > Chitinophagaceae > Ginsengibacter. The sequence continues at coordinate 619 of JBDTZL010000295.1, read as the reverse complement.
TCCAACAATATAATTGATCTTCTTCATAAAAAGCTACCTGAACAATTGCCGGAGCTCAATATTCACGGGCTTAACGGTGAATATCTTGCCATGCTGACCTCTGCAAAACAAATTTCTGATAAAATAAAACTGGTATTATTCCTGGGTTCTAACATTGGAAATCTTTCAAAGGAAGATGTGCCACAATTTTGCAGGGAATTGCGAAGCCAGCTCTCTGAAGGAGATATGGTATTAATAGGGATAGACCTTACCAAAAATCCAAGACAAATTCTTGCGGCATATAACGACAGCAAAGGATATACCCGTGAATTTAACCTGAACCTCCTAAAGCGCATCAATAGAGAATTGAATGCAGATTTTAATATAGAAGCGTTTGAACATTATGCAAATTATGATCCTTATACCGGGGCATGCAGAAGTTTCCTGGTTTCTATAAAGCAGCAGCATGTAACGATAGGGCAGAACGCGGTAATTAATTTTGCAAAAGATGAAACCATTTTCATGGAGATCTCGCAAAAATATACCGTAGAGCAAACAGATGAAATTGCCAGCCAGAGCGGCTTTAGACCCGTTGCGCATTTTTTTGATAAAAACACATGGTTTACTGATGTGATTTGGA
>JBDTZL010000010.1:0-2255 GCA_040005125.1 Ginsengibacter sp. | reverse complement strand
GGCATGGCAATTGGCGTATTGGGAATGCGGGGGCCATAGCTGAACTTGCTTACAAATAAAAAATCATTTACCAGCAAGGTCTTTTCCATTGAAGGAGTTGGTATTGTATATGCTTCAAATACAAATGTGCGTATGAGCGTCGCAGCAACAATTGCAAAGGCAGCTGCGTCTACCCATTCCCGTATGGCTCCTTTTTTATAATTTTTTACAACAGGAATTCCCGCATATCTTTCTTTATCGGAATAGCCCAGGTAAGGAAAATAAACAAAAGGCACAAAAACAGTTGCCGCATGTTCCAGGAATCCAAACCTGCCGAAATGCTCGACAAATTTTATACATATCCAGATAGTAATAAACTGGCCGGCGACAGGTATTAACTGGAGAAAAAACCAGATTTTTTTCAATTGCATTTTTTCAACCATGCACCAGGTGTCGTATAAAGGGATCAATGATTTCCACGGCTCGATGCCCGCTTTCTTAAACATTCCATATAAACCAATGTGCCAAAGAATATATGTAATAATAAATAAAAGTAAACCTATACTCATTTTAAACTTTTTATAATGCGGACAAAAGTACCGTTTTAAACTTCTACATAAAAAACTGTGTGAAAATTGTTATCATTAGTTTAACAAAACATACCTGGTATTACACTAATTTTTAAAACACGTATTCCAAACAAGTGCAGTCGTGTAATTCGCGTAATTCGCGTAATTCGTGTAATTCGTATAATTCGTGGATAAAATTCGTGGAATCAAAAAAAGATTATGGTAGGAGTTCTTTAATTATCCCATTAACTTTTTCTGCCCTGTTCATAATCATGAAGTGCCCACCGGGGATTATATAATCAGCCTTAATATTTTTTATAGGAAAGATGTGATCCCTGCTACCATGAATATGAATAAGATCTCCGGGTTGCCATTCGTTTTTCCAGTGGAGGATCTGGTGAATTGCCCAATCGGTATATTGTTGGCCGATGTTCCTGCGATACTCACGCACTAACTTTAATTCATCCCTGTTTTCAATTCCAAGGTTGTAATTCTCTATTGGCTCGAATATCCTGAATGCCTTAAGAGGAAAAATTTTATTGAGTTTTGATTTTCCTGCAAGCCTCATCCACAAAGGGATTTCATGAAATGACTTTACGCTTGAAATTAAAATTACCTTGTGTGTTTTAATAATTTTGGCGATTTCAATGCACATAATCCCTCCAAATGACAAGCCCAGGAGAATGGGGTTATCCTGTTGTATTTTTTCACCCATTCGCGTTGCATATTGTTCAATGCTTTCTTTTTTTAAAGGGGTGAGCCATGAAATAAAATGAATGGGATGATCACCAAAATCCAGTTTGGAAAACACACGTTCATCTGCTCCAAAACCACTAATGCAATAGATGTGTTTCATATTTTGGAGTAAACTTCCGGGAATTTTATTTCAGGTTATTTTTTCGGCAATACATAATTTTCAACATCATCTGCGGTAATATCTTTCCCCGAAAGAATGATCAAACGTTCAACTACATTACGCAGCTCACGTATATTACCGGTCCAGTTGTGCTTCTGTAGCAGATCAACCGCTTTTTTATCAATTGTTTTTTTCGGCTGTCCGTATTCGGTGCCTACATCTTCCAGGAATCTGTCAACCAGTAATGGAATATCGCCAATGCGGTCGTTAAGAGAAGGAACATGTACAATAATAACGCCAAGGCGATGGTAAAGATCAAGCCTGAAATCTTTATTTTCTACTTCTTTAAGGAGGTCCTTATTTGTTGCTGCAATCACCCGCACATCCACATTAATATCTTTATCGGCCCCCACCCTTGTAATTTTAGCTTCCTGCAGGGCACGCAATACTTTGGCTTGCGCATTAAGGCTCATATCACCTATTTCATCCAGGAACAAAGTACCGCCGTTCGCCTGCTCAAATTTGCCTATGCGTTGTTTTACAGCGGAAGTAAAACTTCCCTTTTCATGCCCGAATAATTCACTTTCGATCAATTCGCCTGGTATTGCAGCACAATTTACTTCCACCATAGGCCCATTTGAACGGTTACTTTTTTCATGTATCCATCTCGCCACAAGCTCCTTACCTACGCCATTTTCACCGGTTATTAAAACCCTGGCTTCTGTGGGTGCAATTTTATCAATGGTCTCTTTTATTTTTTTTATGGGAGATGATTCACCCACTATTTCCTGCACCTTACCTACTTTGCGTTTCAATACTTTTGTTTCTGCAACCAATGTAGTTTTATCCAT
>JBDTZL010000034.1:0-7520 GCA_040005125.1 Ginsengibacter sp. | reverse complement strand
GACCATTGACCATTGACCATTGACCATTGACCATTGACCATTGACCATTGACCTACTGACTTACTGACCAATAAACTAATTAACTAATTAACTAATAAACTAATAAACTAATAAACTTCCCGGAAAAAAATGCCCAACCATCATCACCATCATAAAGAAGAGCATTTACAAAGTTCCGACGTGTTGAGGGATGTTGTAATAGGCATGAGTGACGGGCTCACTGTTCCTTTCGCATTGGCGGCTGGACTTAGTGGTGCAGTGTCAACCAGTGGGATTATTGTAATAGCCGGTATTGCTGAAATTGCCGCAGGCGGGATAGCGATGGGGCTTGGAGGTTACCTCGCAGGCAAAACAGAACAGGATCATTATGACAGCGAGTTAAAAAGAGAGTATGCAGAAGTAGAACGCATTCCAGAAATGGAAAAACAGGAAGTCAAAGATTTTTTTCTAAACCTGGGCCTGAGTGAAGAAATTCAGAACAAGGCAACCGAAGAAACTTCAAAAGATAAAAAACAATGGGTTGACTTCATGATGAAGTTTGAACTCGGGCTTGACGAGCCTAATCCAAAAAGGGCGGGAAACAGTGCACTCAATATTGGCGTATCTTATATAATTGGTGGCATTATTCCACTGAGCCCGTATTTCTTTATTAATGATTCTAAGGAAGCGCTGAAGTATTCGGTAGTGGCTACCTTAATTTGCCTTTTTGTTTTTGGCTATTTCAAAAGTAAGCTCACGGGGGTTCCTGTAATTTCAGGTGCGTTAAAAGTAATGCTGATTGGCGCACTTGCAGCAGGCGCAGCATACGGTGTTGCGTTACTCTTTAAGTAAATTTTATATTTTGACATAAGCAATGTCAAAATTCATTGCTGAATAGTAAACCTCCTGTAGGAGTTTTACTCTTTATCAAAGTAACTCCCCTCAATTTTTTTCATCAATAAAATATCGGTGAAATACCAGCGTTTTAGTGACCTGAATGTGTTGCTAACCCTATTCCTCTAAACACTTTCACTGCATGTGGCCTGCTTGATAAATTTGTTTTGCATCCAATTCCGGTTTATATTTTTATAGATCATCATTTAGAATATTTAGTGAACGTAATAGCCCGTCACTTATAATACTGCAGCTATCATGGATGGAGGCAGAAAGGTATAATTAATACCAACCCTAAATTAAAGTATAGAAAATATTAATGGATAATCAGTCTTGATTTTTGGAAATCCTTCCATCTCTATGGAGGGATTATTTTTTTTAAGACCTTCCCTTATTATTGATATAAAATTTATTCTTCTTTATCAGTCAAAATTTTATGTTTGGAGTCTTTCGAAATATTTTTAATCGTCCATTCAATTTTTTTTTCAAAATCGTGTTGTCGCACCAGGCAATTTTGTTTGGAACAGATGCGGCACGAAAATTCCTTGCATCCATCGGTGTGAACAAATAGTTCAACGGCGCCTCCAAACCCATTTCTTATTAATGTTCCCAGGGCTTCAATTTCAGTGTGAGCCTCGCTTACATTCAGGAACCACGGCACGGTAAGATGGCAATCGCAATGAAGAGTACTACCGTATTTTATAATTCTAAGGTTGTGCAAATCGATCCAGTTCTCCCGCCTGTTTTTATCGAGAACATCAACAAGATTATTGAGCAATTTCAAATCAGCCTCATCCATTATCCCGGCAATAGATGTACGCACTATTTTATAGCCGGTAAAGATGATGATAAGGGCAACAATGCATGCTATGATGCTGTCAAAAATCTGAAGTTTTGTGAAATAAATTAATACCAGGCCAGCCAGGATGCCGATAGTAGAATAGGTATCGGTTTTTAAATGTTTGCCTCCTGCAATTAATGGCAAAGAATTATTTTTTACACCGGTTTTTACGCATACCACTCCGGCAGCATAATTTACCAGCCCTGTGGCTCCCAGTAAAATCATTCCATAGTCGAGTTTAGCAACCTCGTGAGGATGAAAAAAGCTTATAGCCGATAAATAAATAATAAAAAAACCCGTAGCGGTAATTAAGGTTCCTTCAACAGCAGCAGAAATAAATTCAATTTTACCATGTCCATAAGGATGATCAACATCTTTCGGTTTTGCAGATATATACAGGCTGTACCATCCCAAAAGGCCCGAAACAATATTTACGATACTTTCCAAAGCATCTGTAAGTATCGCCAGCGAGCCGGTTAGTTCCCAGGCCGTGAGTTTCGCCAAAAATAAAACAACAGCAATGAAGGTGATGATCTTTTGAAGCCTGATATTTTCCCTTGCTGCAATCAAAATAAATTATTTGTGGAAGGTGCAAATTACGCCCGATACCTGGTAATTGATCCTGGATACTTTTGCTGACAGCTCATGGCTGACAGCTGATAGCTCATACCTGACGGCCAGATAGCTGAAATACACTAAATTTGTCCTATGCGCAAAACGCTTAATATATTAGCAAGTTCTTTCCGGCTCACCATGCAGGAACTTATGGTAAATAAATTGCGTACGGCCCTTTCACTAATTGGAATTTCATTTGGTATATTCTGCATTATTGGTGTGCTGGCCACCGTGAACAGTCTTGAAACCAATATTCAAAACCAGATAAAAAGCCTTGGAACCAATACTATTTATATTGACAAATGGGATTATAGCCATAACGGCCCCGACTATCCCTGGTGGAAATTTATAAACCGGCCGGTATTAAAATTTGAAGAAGTCGCAGCGATTAAAGAACGCAGTTTACTGGCGAGCAATGTTGCTTTTATTATTAGTGCATCCGATGAAATCAGGTATGAAAATTATGCGTTACAGGGCGTATCATTTTACGGAGTAAGTATTGAAGAAAATGATATTCAGCCGGTAACTATTGCCTATGGCCGCTTTATGTCAGGTAACGAATTTGCATCGGGCAGCCCTGTGGTTGTTATTGGCAATGATAATGCAGAAAACCTGTTTGGAAACCCGGGGCTTGCCGTGGGAAAAGAAATCAAATTGAAAGATAAAAAAGCAACCATTATAGGAGTGATAAAAAAGGTTGGGCAAAACATGATTGGATGGAACTATGATGCGTCCGTAATATTATCTTATCGTTTTGCAAGGGAAATTTTTAATGAAGATGCTAGCAGGCCGATAATTATGGTGAAAGGTAAAGAGAATATCAGTTCTGCTGCGCTTGCCGATGAACTGGAAGGAGTGATGCGATCCCTCCGCAAGATCAGCCCGAAACAGGAAGATAATTTTTCTCTCAATCAAATCAGTGGATTCAGTGATAAAGTAAGCTCGTTATTTGGAAGCATAAACCTTGGAGGATGGGCCATTGGAATTCTCAGCCTGGTGGTAGGAGCTTTTGGAATTGCCAACATCATGTTTGTGACTGTGAAAGAAAGAACTTCAATGATAGGATTAAAGAAAGCTATTGGTGCAAAACGAAGAAGCATTCTTTCTGAATTTTTACTGGAGGCCGCCACCATCTGTATCATGGGTGGTTTAATGGGCTTGCTGCTTGTTTATTTACTCACAATAATACTTAGCAATCTTTTTGATTTCCCGGTGTACATCTCAGCAGGTATACTAACTCTGGCTATTTCAATTTGTATAATCATAGGAATCCTGGCAGGAATTATCCCCGCGTATATCGCTTCCCGCTTGGATCCTGTAGTTGCTATCCGTAGCAAATAATTTTTTCATAATATATGCCCCATATTCTTGCAATTGAATCTTCATGCGATGAAACCGCAGCCTCTGTTTGCAGGGATGGAATTATTTTAAGTAATGTTATTTACAGCCAGGAGATTCACAGGCATTTTGGTGGAGTTGTTCCTGAACTCGCTTCCAGGGCTCATTTACAGGCAATAGTACCTGTTGTGGATGAGGCTTTACAAAAAGCAAATGTGAGCCTGGGTGACATAGATGCGTTTGCATTTACCCAATCCCCGGGATTAATTGGCGCTTTACTCGTAGGCACAGAGTTTGCGAAATCACTTTCGCTTGCATGTAACAAACCACTCATTGCTGTGCATCATATGCAGGCGCATGTAATGGCAAATCTCATTCAAACACCGGGAGAAAAAGATAACAAGCCCCCCTTTCCTTTTTTATGTCTCACCGTAAGTGGCGGGCATACTCAAATTGTTTTGTGCGAGGATTTTTTGAGAATGAAAGTAATGGGCCAAACGCTTGATGATGCAGCAGGAGAAGCCTTTGATAAATCTGCAAAAATAATGGGACTACCATATCCCGGCGGTCATTTGATTGATAAATATGCCAAAGAAGGAAATTCAAAAAAATACAAATTTCCCGAACCAAAAATCGACGGACTGAACTTTAGCTTTAGCGGTTTGAAGACAGCCATTCTTTATTTTATAAGAGACGAGAAACTAAAAAATGAAAATTTTGTAGAAGAAAATATCGCTGATATCTGTGCATCTATTCAATCGCGCATCGTTTCAATTCTATTAAACAAATTAAAAAAAGCAGCGGGTGAGACCGGCATCAAAAATATTTGTATTGCCGGCGGAGTAAGCGCTAACAGCGGATTGCGAGATGCCTTTGCCAAAATGGGAATTGAAGAAGGCTGGAAAACTTATATTCCTCCTTTTGAATATTGCACTGATAATGCGGCCATGATTGCCATAACCGGTTATTATAAATATTTGGAGGGAATTTTTGAAGACCTTTCAGTAGTTCCTTTTGCAAGAGCGGCGTTTTAGAGGGGGTTAATTAGTTGATTGGTTGCATACTTCATTTCAACTTCTAAACTCCTAAACCCTCTAAACCTCCTAAACTTCTAAACTATTTAACCATTTGACTATTTGACTATTTAGCAAATTAACTTCTAAACACAACCCAATTGCCCAACAATTATTTTCAATTTAAAAAATTTACCATTCAACAGGAGAAAAGCAACATGAAAGTTTGTACAGATTCCTGCCTGTTTGGAGCATGGGTAGCAAATAAAATCGAACAGAATATCATCAGCCCTAAAACTATTATTGACATTGGTACCGGAACGGGATTGCTCAGCCTCATGCTGGCGCAAAAGTCCGGTGCGCAAATACATGCAGTTGATATTGACAAAAATTCTTTTGACCAGGCGACTTGCAATTTTAATGCATCGCCGTGGAATAAACGTATGCGGGCATTTCATTCGGATATAAAAGATTGGAAGGCTCCGTTTAAATATGATCTTGTTATCACCAATCCGCCTTTTTATGAAAATGATCTGTTACCGCAGGAAAATGGAAAAACCATTTCAAAACATAGCAGCATGATGGGCTTGAAATATCTGCTGTACAATGCAAAAAATCTATTGAATAGAGATGGGAATTTTGCTGTGCTGCTTCCGTTCGCCCGAACGAAATGGTTTGAAGATGCAGCATCTGCATATTCATTATTTGCAAAAGAAAAAACAGAAGTTAAACAAACACCGCAACATTATTTTTTCAGAACGATGCTATTGCTGCAGAACCAAAAAACCAGCACTCTCAAAAATGAGCTGACCATTAAAAACAGTCACAACGAATACACTCCTGAATTTATCGAACTCCTGAAAGACTACTATTTATACCTGTAAATTCGTTTTTAAAATTCTGGTTTCATTCTGTGCTCATTGGATTTTATTTTCGAAATGTGATTATTTTTCTTGCGTCATGGTTCGTGTCTCACGAACCACAGTATTAGAAAAAATCAGTCTACACTTCCGCGTACTCCTTCAAATAATTATATGGTTGCGTTAAATTCCCTTCCTTTACAATGGTCGCATGAGTAATGACTTTTGAGCCTCCTGTTATAAGATCATCCAGGATAAATTTTATCAATTGCTCGCCAAAATAACGGGATGCATCTCTCGGAAGCTCATTGGGCAAATTACTCACAGCCATCACATCAACAGAACCAGGAGCATAAGGCACTGTAAGGGTCCCCGAAAGTTTATCCACGCCATAAACCGGGTTTTCCATTGTTCCATCTGTAATATTACAAGGCACCGATCCGTTCCTGTCATCCGAAATATCTGCAATCGTGGTAATGTTGAAATTTTCTTTTTTTAGATCTTCAGGTTCAAATAACCGTGGAGTTTTTTCGTCCCAATAAACACCGTTCATTAAAATATCTGTCTCAGCAAGATATTTGGTGAAAAGACAATTATAGTTCTCCGGGTGTTTATGAAATTCTGAGCGGTTATACTTCCCCGTTAGTTTATCGACATACAGGTCAGCTCCCTTTAAATGCACATATACCGGGTAAGCAAATTTCTGGGCGAGGTATTCTTCCGGTTCAGCCTCGTGGATCTCCATGAGGTTCATAATTTCCAATATGCCATGCGCTACTCTCCCACTGCCGGTTACAGCAATTTTCAACAAAGGAAGCTTCAAACCGAAATACGTATGAATTAACCGCTGAAAAGACTTTTGCTTATATACCCTCCCCAGTTGAAAACAGCCCGTCCTGTTTCCATAAGCCATCATTCCATTATGTGCGCCAACAACGCCCGCAAAAAAACCAAACCCGATTATCCGTGTACCATCATCATGCTCCAGGCATTCATAATCTATTAAGGTAATTTTTTTACTGATGATGCTTTGTAAAAGCTTTTGATTATAAGGCTGCATTTTCTTTGTGTGGGAAAAAAAGAGATACACCTTTCCCGGTATCAGCATATCAAGCGGAACTTCTTTAATACCCAGTAATACATCACAGGCATTTAAGTCTTCCTGCACTTCAATTTCCGCGCCGGTATATTCCCTGTCTTTAAAACATCTTGTTTCACTATGTTGAACTTTTATTTGAACGGGCATATTTTTCTGGATCCACTTACATTGTGTTGGAGTAAGCGCCACACGATTGTCCGGTGGATTTTTGCCCTCGCGTATCAGACCAATTTTTAGCATGCGAATATTTTTCGATCCCGGCAATATACATTTTCCCTTCAACATTCATTTGTAACTTTGGACATGAATTATTTTGAACTATTTGAAATGCCCGTTAGTCTTACGGTTGCGCAGGATGAACTCTCTGCAAAATATTTAGCGCTGCAAAAAAAATATGATCCTGATCTTTTTTCAAATGAAAACAAAGACCAGCAGGGAGAAATGCAGGAAAAGTCATCAATGATTAACAAAGGACTTAAAATTTTAAATGACCCGGAGGAGATCATAAAGTATGTATTAAGCCTGAAGGGCTTATTAAAGGATGAAGAAAAGTACGAACTTCCTGCCGGCTTTATAATGGAAATGATGGAACTCAATGAAGGTTTAATGGAGGGTGATATTTTGAATATTGAAGAAGCGGAAACAAAGATTTTTCAATTACAAAAAAGCCTGTATCAGGAAGTGCAAAATATAATTGAAGGCTACAGCGATGATACAACCACGGGAGCTCAATTGTTGCAGGTGAAAGATTATTATTACAAGAAAAAATACCTGGATGGTATTTTGGAGAGATTGGGGGGAATGCGTAATATTGCCGGCTGAAAATTGGTCAATGGTCAATGGTCAATGGTCAATGGTCAATGGTCAATGGTCAATGGTCA